>NZ_CAMQRY010000100.1 GCF_947036855.1 uncultured Clostridium sp. | reverse complement strand
GCAGACCTTGTAGAGTGTCTTTTAGAAACAGGAAGAACACATCAAATAAGGGTACATATGCAAAGTTTAGGGCATCCTATATTTGGTGATGAACTTTATGGTGCAGATTTTTATGAAGAAGATAAAGCTATCATAAGCAGACAGGCGCTTCATGCATATGGATTAGATTTTTATAGTCCTAGGACAGTAGAGAAGCTTTCACTTAGAACAGATTTACCATATGATTTTAATGATGCTATAAATAAGATAAAGAATAAATAATAAAATGCAGATGTATTGTGATAATACATCTGCATTTTTTTAAAATCTTAATTTATTTCTTTTATTTTTGTTTTTAAATAGTATTTTTTTATGTCTTTTTCTATAACCATGATATATAAATTTTTCTTTTATAACCAATATACATATGATAATAGCAATTATTAAGAGTATCAAAAGTAGAAAATTAGATTTTAAAAAGTTTAATATAGTAGAAAGTGGAGATGGCTCAAAAGATATACCACTAACTAAAGCTATGTTAGTAAAAGGTTTATTATCAACAAGGATATCAGCATGTAAAATTTCATCACCTTTATTAAATGATGTGTTTGATATGTCTTTTTGTTCTAAAGATATACTTGTTTTAACTTTAGATTTAACCCCTTCATTGCCACTTCTTGTTAGAGATTTTTTAGTGTTATCTACAAAATAATATACATCTTTATTTGTTATAAGTGGTATTTCAGTATTTTTATTTATTTTTATAGAAGTTACAGTATCACCTGCATCATAAATTTTAACACTATCAAAGTTTTCAAAGCCATAACTAAATAATGCTTTTGTATCTTCAAAATTTTCAGTTTTAGTTTCAGCTTTTAGTAAAACTGAAATTAGTGTTTGTCCATCTTTTTTTGCTGCTGAAACATAACTACATCTAGCAACATTTGTATAACCAGTTTTTCCAGCGATTAACTCTTCAAAGTAATTAGCATTATTAGGATTAAATAATGTAGTAGTGTTATTAACCCATTTAGTTTCCCCATCAACTTTACTTACAGGAAGTTCATAAGAAGTAAGTCTACTTATTCTTATATAATCTTCATGCTTTAAAATTTCTTTCATTATAAGAGATAGGTCATAAGCTGTTGTATAATGAGTTTCTTCATACAAACCACTTGAGTTTACAAAGTTAGTATTTTTTGCACCAAGTTCTTTAGCCCTTTTAGTCATAAGTTTTGCAAAATCTTCTTCTGTTCCTGATATATGCTCGGCAAGTGACATTGCTGCATCATTTGCAGATTCTAAAAGTAGAGCATGAAGAATGTCTTCTACTGAATACATATCACCTTCTTTTAATGCAATGGAACTTCCTTCTGCAAAAGGTGGTTTTGCACCAACGGTTATCATTTCATCAAGTTTAGCATTTTCAAGAACAAGTAATGCTGTCATAAGCTTAGTTGTAGATGCTGGTGCAAATTTTTCATTTGAATTTTTATCAGCTAATAGATCCCCTGTATTAGCATCAATAAGTATCATTCCTTCTCCTCTAACTTCTGGAGGTTTTTCAGCAGCTAGTGCAAAAGTTCCAGATATACAAAGAATTAGTAACGTTGAAAAAATAGATTTAAAAAAGTTTTTCATTAATTTGCCCCCTAAATATAGTTATCTTTATCGGATATTATTTTTAAATAATATGTTTTATGATAGCAACTAAATAATATTAAATTTATTGTGTGTGTAAATTTAATATTATTTATATAAATATATAATTAAGTGATTAAATTATCAAATTATGTAAATAATTTTAAATTATACAGAAGATTGAGAATGAAATCTATTAAAAAATATAAAATTGTCAATAAATTAAATAAATATTAATAATATGATGAAATAGGAGGTAAAATGAAGAAAAAAGAGAGGCTTATTGGGTGTTTAGTGATACTTGGGATAATTGTTTCGGTAGGGATATTTTTAACTTCATTTAGAGAGGCAGATGATATGTCTAATGAAGAAGTTTTGGAAATGTTTAATGAGGGAGAAATAGAGGGAAAAGAAAAGCTAGAAGATAATAAACAAAAAGAAGCTACGGAAGTTAATGAAATACCAGAAGTTATTCAGGCAAAGGAAATTGTGGTTGAGATCAAGGGTGAAGTTAAAATGCCTAGTGTGTATACCTTAGTTGAAGGAAGTAGAGTACATGAACTTATTGAAAAAGCAGGGGGGCTTAGTGAACTTGCTAATGTAGATGAGATTAATAGAGCTAGTTCACTATCAGATGGAGAATGTATTGTAATTGCAAATATTAATGATAAAGAGAGTTTAGATAAAGTTGATTTGAATGTAGGAGTTTCAGAAGTTAATAAACCATCTGAAGGTAAAAAAAGTGAAGGTGATATTGTTAATATAAATACTGCTACGCATGAAGAATTTATGACTCTTAATGGGATTGGTGAAGCTAAGGCGCAAGCTATTATTGATTATAGGGATACAAGTGGTGGATTTAAGAGTATTGATGATTTAACGAGTGTTAGTGGTATTGGTGAAAAGACTTTAGAGAAGATAAGGGATAAGCTAAGCATTTAGTAAGCTACTAATTTATGATATAATCAAAAGTAGAATACTTAAGAAAAGATGGTGATAAGATGTTAGAAGAAAAGATAAAATTAACTTCATTAGCAAGAACAGGTGGTTGAGCAGGTAAAATAGGGCCGGAGGCTCTTTCAGATGTTTTATCAAAGCTTCCTAAAATGGAAGATAAAAATTTAATAGTTGGAATAGACACGTCAGATGATGCAGCAGTTTATAAATTAACTGATGACCTTGCTACAATTCAAACTTTAGATTTCTTTACACCTATGGTGGATGATCCTTATACTTTTGGTCAAATTGCAGCAGCAAATGCCTTAAGTGATGTTTATGCTATGGGAGGAAAGGCTATTGTTGCTTTAAACATAGTTGGATTTCCTAAATGCTTAGATATGAATATCCTTGGAGAAATTCTTAAGGGTGGAGCTGATAAAGTTTTAGAGGCAGGAGCTGTAATTGTTGGTGGGCATACTGTTGATGATAATGAACCAAAGTATGGTTTATCTGTTACAGGAACTGTTCACCCAGATAAAGTTTTAAAAAATTATGGAGCTAACACAGGCGATATAATAATTCTTACAAAGCCAGTTGGAACAGGAATTATTAGTACTGCTTTAAAGGGCGGGGCTGCTAGTGATGTTGCATATAAAAAATCTGTTGAGGTTATGACTTACTTAAATAAATATCCAGCTGATGTTATAGCAAATTATGATATTTCATCATGTACTGATATTACAGGGTTTGGACTTATAGGTCATATATATGAGATGGCAAAACCATCAAATAAAACATTCAGATTATATAAAGATAGCATTCCATATATAGAAGAAGCAAAGGAACTTGCAATTCAAGGATTTGTTCCTGGAGGTTCTTATAGAAATAGAGACTATGCTAAGGGTGAGTATGAACTTATTGATGTTGAGCCTTGGCTTAGAGATATTTTATTTGACCCACAAACTTCTGGTGGACTTGCATTTACTTGTAAGGCAGAGGATTATATGGATATTATGAGTGAACTTGAAAAGTTACCTATAAAGAGTGAAGCTATAGGTAGAGTTGAGGACTTTAATGGAATTTCTATTATTGTAGAATAGTAGGAGTGATTAAAATGAATAAAGAATTTTTAAGGGGTCTACCAAAGGTAGACCCTATTTTAGAAGGTAAAATAGGAAAAGAACTTGCAAAGGAATTTACTAGAGAAAGGGTTAAACTTGCTTTAAGAGATTCCTTATCTTTTTTTAGAAAGCAAATACTTTGTGGTGAAATAGATAGAAGTATTTCAGAAAGCGAAGTTTTAGATAAAGCAAAAATAATTCTAAGTGGAAGTTTTGAAAAAAATTTAAAGAGAGTTATAAATGCGACAGGAATAGTAATTCATACTAATCTTGGGCGTTCTGTTTTATGTGAAAATGCAGTAAATGCAGTTGTAGATGTAGCAAAAAATTATTCTAACCTTGAATATAATTTAGAAAAGGCATGTAGAGGAAGCAGATATTCTCATATTGAGGAAGTATTAAAAGAACTTATAGGGGCGCAGAGTGTTCTTGTGGTTAATAATAATGCTGCCGCAGTTATGCTTATTTTAAATGAAATGGCAAGAGGAAAAGAAGCTATTATTTCAAGAGGAGAACTTGTTGAGATTGGTGGAAGTTTTAGAATACCTGATGTTATGGAATATTCAGGTGCTATTTTAAGAGAAGTTGGTGCTACAAATAGAACTCATGTTAAAGATTATGAAAAAGTAATAAATGAAAATACGGGAATTCTTTTAAAAGTTCACAGCTCAAATTATAAAATTATAGGATTTACAAGTGAAGTGAGTTCAATAGAAATATCAGAGATAGGTAAGAAATTTAATGTACCAACATATGAGGATTTAGGAAGTGGAGTATTACTTAAGCTTAAAGGTAGACTAGCTAAGGAGAAAACTGTTAAAGAGTCTGTTGATTCAGGGATTGATATAGTTAGTTTTTCAGGTGATAAAATGCTTGGTGGTCCACAGGCAGGAATTATTGTTGGTAAAAAAATATATATAGATAGACTTAAAAAAAATCCTCTTACAAGAGCGCTTAGAGTTGATAAGTTCACTCTTGCAGCACTTGAGGCAACACTTTTAGAATATTTAAAAGAAGAGAGTGTTATAGCAAAAATTCCAACTTTAAAAATGATAACTGAAAGTGAGAATAGTCTTTTAGAGAGAGCAACAGTTTTAAAAGATATGCTTTGTAAAATTAATAAATTTAATTTTGATATTTTAAGTGATGTATCATTTGTTGGTGGAGGGGCTATGCCAGAGGAAGCACTTAAAACATATGTTATAAGTGTTATTTCAAAGGTTAGTGAAAATATGCTAGAGAAAATGCTTAGGGAAAGAGATATTCCAATTATAACTAGAATGAGTAGTGGGAAATTGCTACTTGATATAAGAACTATAAGTGAAGATGAATATGGTATTATTTTTGATGCCTTTAAGAGTATAGGAGAGAAAATATGAAACATATAATAGTTGGGACAGCAGGGCATGTAGATCATGGTAAAACAGCATTGGTTAAAGCTATAACAGGTGTTGATACTGATACTTTAGAGGAAGAAAAAAAGAGGGGTATAACTATAAATAATGGATATACTTACTTTAAACTAGATGATGAAAATACAATAGCTATAATTGATGTTCCAGGGCATGAGAAGTTTATTAAAAATATGGTTTCAGGTGTTTCATCTGTTGATATTGTTATGCTTATAATTGCGGCTGATGAAGGAATCATGCCACAGACAAGAGAGCATATGGATATTTTAAGACTTCTTGATATTAAAAAAGGAATAGTTGTTTTAACTAAAAGTGATTTAGTTGATAGTGAATGGCTTGATTTTATGAAGGAAGAAGTTAGAGAGTTTATATCAGATAGTTTTATGAAGAATGCACCGATTATAGGTGTTTCATCAAAAATAGGAGATGGAATTTCAAATCTTTGTGATGAAATTAAAAATCAAATTAATGATGTATCAGAAAAGGATAAAGGGGAAATTTTTAGACTTCCAATTGATAGAGTTTTTAAGGTTAATGGATTTGGAACGGTTGTAACTGGTAGTATACTTTCAGGAAGTGTGAGTATAGGTGATGAGCTAGAAATTTCAGATGAAATAGGAAAAGCTAAAGTTAGAGGTATTCAAGTTCATGGAGAAGATAGAGATAAGGCTTTTGCAGGAGAGAGATGTGCTATTAATATAGTTTTAGATAATAAGCTTGAAGTTAAAAGAGGTATGTTTGTATATGAAGTTGATAAACAAGAAAATTCTTATATGATTGATGCAAGAATTAATCTTTTAAATATTGATGGGCTTGAACTTGTTAATAGGCAGAGAGTTAGAGTATATCACTATGCAAAAGAAGTGATGGCAAGAGTTGTACTTCTTGATAAAGATGTTTTAAAAAGTGGTGAGAGTGGATTTATACAGTTAAGACTTGAGGAAGAAATATCATCAAAGCCACAGGATAAGATAGTTATAAGAACTTATTCACCTATGAATACAATAGCTGGTGCCACTATCTTAGATAGTAAGGCAATAAAGGCTAAGAGGTTTAAGGAAGAGTATATAAAGTCATTAGAAATGAAAGAGAGTGGAGATATATCAGTTAAGGTTGAAAATATTTTACTTGAAAAAAGTAATGAATTTATTCTATTAAGTGAAGTTGCAAGTATTTTAAATATTTCTATTGATGAGGTACATGAGAATATAGAAAAACTTTTAAATGATAAAAAGATTATAAAACTTGAAGATAACTTATATGTGCATAATAGATTTATTTTAGAAGTTGAAAATAGAGTAAACAAAGTTTTTAAAGAGTTTTATAATATAAATCCTTTAAAGGTAGCAATGAATAAGGATGCTTTAAAAGGAAAAGTAATAGAGAAAAAAATTAAAGTAGCATTATTTGATAAAATATTAGAAAATTTACTTTTAAGAGATGTTATAAAACAAAGTGGAGTAAATATTAGTTTAAAAGGGTATGAAATAAGTTTAACTAAGGAGCAAAAGAAAATTAAGGATGATATTATAAAAAAATATAATGAATTTAAATTTTCAGCACCAAGGTTTGAAGATATTATAGCAACTGAAAAAAATAAAAAAGACTATAAACTTGTTTTAAATCTTTTAATAGAAGAGGGAAGTCTTATTTATTTAGAGGATAATCTTTTTATAAATAATGAAAATTATAATAAGGTTAAGGCTGATGTTATAAGTTTTATAAATGAAAATGGTAAGATAATTCTTGCAGATTTAAAAGAGATGACAGGTACATCAAGACGGTATTTAGTTGCTATATTTGAGAAATTGGATAGAGAAAAAGTAACTAAGCGAGAAGAAGATTATAGGATTTTAGTATAAGTAGAAGAGATATATTATAGTGAAAAGTAAATTTTCATATATAATATATCTCTTTTTTTATAGATTTTGGCAAGATACTGTTTATAAAATGCAACTTAGATGTTTTAGGTTGTCAAAGGAGTTTTTAAATAATAAGATAGAATTATGGAAGATAGTTACAACTTATATTAATTGGAGGGATAAAAATGAGTAATATTATTAGTGTTAAGCAGCTAAGTAAAAGTTACAATGGTGCTAGAGGAGTAAAAGACGTAAGTTTTGATATTAAGAAAGGTGAAATTGTTGGATTTATAGGACCTAATGGTGCTGGTAAATCTACAACTATAAAAATTCTTCTTAATATAATTTTTAAGGATAGTGGAGAAGCTAAAATTTTTGATTTAGATTGCGTAGAAAGTTCAAATCTTATAAAAGAAAAAGTTGGGTATGTGCCTAGTGAAGTTAAGTTTTATGAGAATGTGAAAGTTAGGGATATTATTTCATATGCAAAGAGTTTTTATAAAAATATAAATAATGAGAGAGTTGACTATATTTGTGAAAAGCTTGAACTCAATATGGATAAGAAAATGAAAGAATTATCTCTTGGAAATAAGAAAAAGATAGCGATAGTACAAGCTTTAGTTTCATCACCTGATTTAATAATTTTAGATGAGCCAACAAATGGACTTGACCCACTTATACAAAAACATTTATTTGAGATTATATTAGAAGAGAAAAGTAAGGGGAAAACAATATTTTTATCAAGTCATAATTTAACTGAGGTACAGAGTTATTGTGATAGAGCCATAATTATAAAAGATGGTGAAATTATAGATATAAAGGATATGACTGATATTAAAGAGCTTAGAAAGAAGAAAGTAACAATTGTAAGTGATGAGATAAGCTTAGAAAACTTAAAAGAATTTTCAGAGAGTATAAGTAATGAGGGCAATAAATTTGAGTTTAACTATAATGCTGATATGAATAAGCTTTTAGCTGTGCTTGTAAAGTATAAGATTATTGATTTAAGCATATGTGAAGAGGAACTTTTAGATACTTTTATGCATTATTATGAGGGGGATAAGTAGATGAATATTATAAAATTTGAACTTAAAAAGGAAAGTAAGTCTATAATGACTTGGTCTGTTATTACAGGACTTGTTTTAATATTATTTATGGCTATGTTCCCTACTATGGAAAATAGCGATATGATGGATGTTGTTATGGCTAAAATGGATGCACTTCCAAGTGCTATGCTTGAAATGTTTAATATATCTTCAGCAGTAGATTTTTCAAATATTATTGATTACTTTGCGTACGCATTTCAATTTATTTTAATGGTTGTATGTGTGTATGGTGCAATACTTGGAACAAATGCTTTAAGTAGTGAAGAAAATGAGGGGACAATAGAATTTTTATATTCTAAACCAATCACAAGAAGTTCAATAGTTTCAAAGAAAATTATAGTAAGTGTTATATCATTATTTATTTTAATAATGGTACTTGGACTTATTAGTATAGGATTTGTAATTGCATTTACAAGTGATAAATCAGAGATTATGAGCAATATTCTTTTGATGAAAGAAGTATTTGTAGGAAGTTTCATTGCAGGGCTTGTATTTATGAGTATAGGATTCTTAATATCAGTTTTGCTTAAAGAAAACAAATCACCTATACAAATAGGTCTTGGAGTTTTCTTTGGAACTTATATGCTGGGAATAATATCAAAACTTAATGATAGTTTTGAATTTTTAAAATATCTATCACCTTATGATAAATTCACGCCATCAGAAATTGTAGCAAGCGGTTTAGATTTTGGATATTTAGGAATAAGTATTGTGCTAATAATAATTTCACTAGGAATAACATTTACTTTATATAAGAAGAGAGATTTTAG
>NZ_CAMQRY010000099.1 GCF_947036855.1 uncultured Clostridium sp. | reverse complement strand
AGAGGCTGATGGTACTGCATGCGCGAGCGTGTGGGAGAGTAAGTTGTTGCCAGGTTAAGGCCCGATAGCTCAGTCGGTAGAGCAGAGGACTGAAAATCCTCGTGTCGCTGGTTCGATTCCAGCTCGGGCCACCATATTTACGGCGCCATAGCCAAGTGGTAAGGCACAGGTCTGCAAAACCTCGATCCCCGGTTCAAATCCGGGTGGCGCCTCCAAATCTAAGTCTCAGTTGTAAACTGGGGCTTTTTTTGAACCTAAAAATTATTTTGTATAATAAAAAATATGCTAGTATAAGTTATAAATCTTATACTAGCATGTTTTTTTTGTATAATAAGAAGAGTATAAGTCCAACTATCAAACTAGTTCCACCCATTACTATTAAAAAAGCATGTTGTGAGTTTTGAAATGGTAGGATTACATTCATACCAAAAGTACTTGCAACAACACTAAATATAGTTAAAACTGTTGCAACAGAAGTTAATGTTTTTGCGACACTATTAAAATTATTTGATATAAAGGATGAGAAATATTCCATTGTGCTAGAGATAATCTCAGTATATATATCAGTCATTTCTATTGCTTGTTTATTTTCAATTATAACATCCTCAAGTAGCTCTTTATCATCTTCATATCTCTGGATTTGTTCTAGTTTTAGAAGTTTATCTAATATTATTTGATTAGATTTTAGTGAAGTTGAAAAATAAATAAGAGATTTTTCTAATGAGTGTAATTTTATAAGACCTTCATTTTTCATAGATTTATTAAGTTTCTTTTCAAGGAATATACTTTTCTTTTCAATTTGTCTTAAATATAGAAGATAGTAAGAAGCAATTCTATATAGTATCTGTAAGATAAATCTAAATTTTTTATAAGTAAAGAAGCTAGGGATTTTATTTGAAATAAAATCTTTTATAATATATGTTTCTCGAAGGGAAACAGTTATAAGAGCAAGATCAGTATAAATAATTCCAAGTGGATATGTATCATAGATTGAGCCATCATGATCTTCTTCTACAAATGGAATATCAAATATAAGAAGAGTATCATTATTTTCTATATCTATACGAGAACTTTCTTCATCATCTAAAGCTGCTTCAAAGAATTCGGTTTCAACATTTGTTTTACTTTGAACAAATTCTATATCAGATTTGCTTGGATTAATCATATTTATCCAGCACCCACTGATGATATTATCTATTTTTATAAGTTTTCCATGCTGATCAGATTTAAAAATTTCTATCATTAAAAAGCCTCCTTATCGTAATAGATTAAATTTATCTAATAAGTATAATGAAATTAAGGCTACGAGTGTTGTAACTATCATAAGCATTGCAAATGCATGTGGATAGTTAGAAAATGGCAATGCTATATTCATTCCATAGATACCAGTTGATATTGTATATAGTGAAAATATTGTAGTAAGTGATGTTAGAATTTTAGCAACACTATTAAAATTATTAGATATTATTGATGTTGAAAAGAGCATAGCTCCTGATAAAATCCTAGTATATATAGTTGTCATTTCTACAGCCTGTTGGTTTTCTATCAATATGTCTTCAAACATTTTTTCATCTTCGATAGAATCTTGAAGCATATGCATTTTTTGTATTCTTTCTAATGTAATTTGTGTTGATTTTAGAGAGGCTGCAAAATAAACTAATGATTTTTTTAATGAATGAAGCTGAGTTAATTCTCTATTTTTCATTGATTTATATAGTTTTTTCTCTATTATTGTACTTTTTCTTTCTATTTGTCTTAAATATATAAGATAGTATGCATATATTCTATGTAATATTTGTAGTGTAAATTTATTTTTTTTATCTGTATAAAAGTTTTTTATTTTATCCGATACGAAATCAGATAGGATTTTACTATTTTTAAGACAAACAGTTATGATATAAGTTTTAGTATGAATTATACTAAGTGGATAAGTATCATATGTTAATGTATTTTCTTCAGAATCTGTGAATGGGATATCAAGTACAAATAATGTATTTTCATCTTCTTTATCTATTCTTGATATTTCTTCATTATCAAGTGAAGCTCTTAAAAATTCTAATGATACATTAGTCTTTTTTGATATTAAAACTAGCTCTTCATCAGAGGGTGCTATTAAATTTATCCAGCAACCATTTTCTAGATTATTTAGAGCTGTTAGTTTATTATTTTTACTTATATCTGTTTTAAATATTTGAATCATATTAGCCTCCTTATTTTAAATATTTCTATAATTTATTATAACAAAGTTTTTAATCTTATCATATTATAGTAATTGCTCAGATAATTAAAATTTATTCTAGATAAACTTTAAGTTTATTATGAAAAATTAAGGTTTAAAGAGTAATTTGGTAAAAGGTGGTATTAAACTTCTTAAATAAGGTCAGACAGTTATATATTCTAGTTTTTGACTATAAAAGGCCTTAGGTTTTATTAATAAAGCCTAGTATAATTTGAATGTATATAATTTAAAATTAAATTTGGGGGATTTTGTATGGGAATTATGCAAAAAGAAATTCGAACTCATAAGATGTCGATTGCGATTATTAAGAGTGTTATTTTAATGAGTTTTATGATAGTCATTAGTGGAATGGTTGGGGGATTTAAGTTTAACGATATAAAGTTTTCTAATATAAGTAATCCAGTACTAATAGTTGCTACTATTATTGCAATTTTTATTATTATTAATAATTGTAGGACAAGTTATAAGTATTCTGTTGTTGGTGATAGATTGATAATTCATAAACTTGATGCAAAGAAACAAATAGTCCTTGAAAATCTTAAAGTCTCAAATATTTTATATATTGGAAGAGAAAGAAAAGAGATTTCAAAATTAGGAGTAAAGATTTCTAAAAAATATATGTGTAGTTTATTTGATTCAAATAAGTATTGCTGTGTATATACAAAAGATGGTGTTAATAAGAAGTTTTATTTCCAGCCTAGTGATGAATTTATAAATAAGATTAATAATTTAAAGTTAAATATAGATAGACATAGTTAAAAGGTTGTAGCAAATGCTACAACCTTTTTTAGTATAGATTGGTTTCTTTTTTATTTTGTAGTTTGTGTAGTTCAAGTTTTGCTTCAATTAATAGATGTGGAGCTTCAATTAAGTCAATAGCAGTACAGAATAATGCACAACTAGCTCTTCTTGCAGTTTCAATTGCAAGTGGTGTTAAAGTTGCCTTAGCAAAATTTTCTGTACCATATTGTATTAATGGATCATCACCGACTATAGATATTAAATGATTTATTGTTGGGATTTTTGTACTTACTCCACCAAGACTAAGTGCATCAAAAATTCTTGTTGGATGATTTATATTTATTATTCCACTTTCTTTTAAATTGTGACTAAGCATTCGTGAGAGTGTACTATTAGAAATAAGTGGTTCACTTGGTGGTTGATATAAGTGAAGTTCGAAATCTATATCAAGTAAGGTACTGATATATTCACTAATTGATTTTATTTTATATTCTAATGATTTTGCATCTTCCATTGATTTTGAACGTATTAGTAGTTTAATTCTACTATCATTTGCTTTTATGTAAGGATTTTTTGTTGATTCACATATTGTATAGTCAACATAGGACTTATTAAATCGTATTCCTTTTTCTAAAGTTTTTAGTATGTTACATAGCATTAGAGTTGCATCAAGTGAAGTATATACAGGATCTGTATTTAGACTCATTTGATATTTACTTTTAAAGGTTAGACTTATTGGTATTACTGCTGCAGAGGTTTTAGTTTCACAAGTTTTAGTATTTGCCTGAACTGATAGGACTGCATCAAAGTCATCAAATACATTTTGACGAAGCATTGTTTCCTTTGAGCCACCTAAATATTCACCAGGACAACCAAGTAAAATTATAGTTCCTTCTGTTTTCATTTTAGGTAAAACATGAGCAAGTCCAATAGCAGCAGATATTTGTATTTTGGTATTTAAATTATGTCCAGTTAAATGTCCTGTGTTTTCTACAGCATCATATTCGCATGGAAAGCAAATAATAGGATGTCCCTCTCCTATAGTAGCTTTAAATGAAGTTTCTATATCAAGAAAGTTTCTTTCAATTTTAAAGTTTCTTTGTTCTAAAAAATCACATATATAATTTGTTGTTTGATATTCTTTATAACTTTCTTCAGATAATGAAAATATATCTTCACAAAGTTTATCAAGTTCTTCTTGCTCTGTTGATAAGTAAGATATAGCATCTTGTTTCATAATAGATTCTCAAAATTCTAATGTGAATTTGAGTTTCACCACCCTTTTTATTTTTAGTATTTGCATTTATTTGAAAATTATTTATGGAAGCTTGTATATTTTTATATTGATTGGCAATAATTTAGTTATTAATAGATGGTGGTGAGTGTATGGATATTAAAAAAATAGATGAAAAAGATATTAGTTTGATTGAAGAAAGTGCTATAAAAAGTATGAGTTTAATTGAAGAGAATAATGAAAAAAAAGAGGTTGATGATAGCAAGTTAGATGAAATAATAAATATTGAAGCTGATATTAGAGAAAATTTAAGTAAGATTTGTATAATATGTGGTGATGTAAATACAAGAGGAATTGTAATTATGAATCAAAAGATTTGTGTTAAGTGTGAGGAAAAAGCAGTTAAGGAAGATATTGGTTCAGAATTTTATGAGTTTTATAAAGATAGAATTTTTAAAAATGTTGTTGGTAAATTAAAGGAACTAGGCTAATAGAATTAATTTCTATTGGTCTTTTTTTCTGTTGATAACTTTGTAGAGTAAAAACTGTGGATAACTTTTAGATTTTTTATTGTGGATAAATAATATTATTAGATAGGTTAGCTAGTAGATAAGGTAGGGTTTAAACAGTATATTTTTATTTGAAGTTTTAAGAATTAGATATGATACTATTTGTTGCAAAGATATAAGTATATATGATTTTGTTTGATTTTTAAAGAGGATTTTCATTTTAATTTAATTTATAATATAATAGGTATAGTTAGATTTACTTTAAAAGGAGGGCTTAAGATGACGAATGAAGAGTTAAAGGACTTACCTTTAATAAAGGTTGTTAAGGAATATTTAGATGAAAATATTGCACTTTTTTCTATGCCAGGTCATAAGTATGCAAAATCTTTTTATGGAAATAATATAGCAGAATTGCTTTTAAAGGGTGATATTACTGAAGTTGATGGTGTTGATAATTTACATAAACCAGAGGGGGTTATTAAAGAATCTCAGGATAAGTTATCAAATTTATATAAAAGTAAAAAATCTTATTTTTTAGTTAATGGAAGTACAAGTGGAAATTTAATTATGATTTTTGCTACTTTTTCAGAGGGTGATAAAGTTATTGTTGAAAGAAATTGTCATAGAAGTATCATGAATGCTATTGTGATGAGAAAGCTTGTGCCTATATTTGTTAAGAATATTATAGATGAGGAGTTTAAAGCTCCTGTTGCTATTGATGATAAAGATTTAGATAGAGTTATAAAAAATAATAAAGATGCTAAGGGAATTATTTTAACTTACCCATATTATTATGGAATTGGTATTGGGGTGGAGGAAACTATTAAGCTTTGCAAAGAGAATAATCTTAAAGTTCTTGTAGACTCTGCACATGGAGCACATTTTGGCTTTAATGAAAAACTTCCAAAGTCTGTTCAAGATATGGGTGCTGATATAACTATTATGAGTGCACATAAGACTTTACCAAGTTTAACACAGACAGCATATATACATGTTAATGATGAAAGTCTTATTCAAAATGTTGAACTTTATAAGGGGATGTTTTTAAGTACAAGCCCTTCGTATATGTTTATGATGTCACTTGAATACAGTAGATATTTTTTAGAGTATAAAGCACAGCCAAAGTATAATAGGCTTTTTAATAAAATTAATAATCTTAAAAAGCATATTAAAAATTTAGATTATGTTAAAATAATTGATAGAGATTTCTTTAATAAGTATGATAGAAGTCTTGAACTTGATGAGAGTAGAATTGTTTTACATCTTTCAAAAGGTCTTAGTGGTCATAAACTTTTAGATTATTTAAGAGAGCAGAGAGTTCAAGCTGAAATGAGTGATGAAAAAAATGTTATTTTAATACCATCACCATTTAATACGGATGAAGACTTTGAACGGTTAGAAATTGCTCTAAAAAAATGTAATCCTGAAATTTTAGTAAGTGAGGAAAAGGGTTTTTATGATTTAGAACTACCAAAAGTAGTTATGATACCATGTGAAGCTTTAACTAGGGACAAGCATTTGGTAGATTTAGATAAGTGTAGTAATAAAATTTCTGGAGATACTATTATTGCATACCCACCAGGAGTTCCTCTTATTATGATGGGTGAGCTTATTGAAGATAGGCATATTGAACTTATGAAGAAATATATAGCCGATGGGATTACACTTATTGGTGTTAATGAAAATAAAATTTTAGTTGTTACTAAGGAATAAAAAGTGAGTGTCTGGAGGAAGATATGGGAAAGATTTTTTGTATAATGGGTAAAAGTAGTTCTGGAAAGGATACTATTTTTAGACTCCTTAGTGAGGAGAATTCACATGGTTTAAAGGATGTTGTGATATATACTACTAGACCAAAAAGAGCTAATGAAACTGTTGGGGTTGAGTATTTCTTTTTAACTAAGGAAGAACTTGATATTTGGGATAGAGAAGGAAAAGTTATAGAGACAAGATGCTATGACACAGTCCATGGAAAGTGGTATTATAGTACGATTGATGATGGGCAAGTTGATATTAAATCTGGTGAAAATTATTTGATTATAAGTACACTAGAATCATTTACTAATATTAAAAATTATTATGGAGAGCAAAATGTTCTGCCTATTTATATTGATATTGACAATGGTTTAAGACTTCAGAGAGCTTTAGATAGAGAGAGAGAGCAATCAGCTCCAAAGTATGAAGAAATGTGTAGAAGATTTTTAGCTGATAGTAAGGATTTTAGTGATGAAAATTTAAAACTTGCAGGTGTTACAAAATCTTTTGAAAATTATAATTTAGATAATGCTATTGATGAAATTAAGAGTTTTATTTCTGATAATATAGAATAGTAAGAAAGTATCTGTTTAGTGCAGATACTTTTTTTGGATAATTTTCTATTTGTCGTATGATATTTTGTTTAATATTCATGAATTAATGGTATAATTCATATTATAGATGGATGATGGATGTAGAATTTAGGAAATATATTTATAAGATTTATAGTAAAGTTTGCTAATAATATTTTAAATTGGAGGTCTATTATGAAGTTAATAATAACAATAGTTCAGGATGATGATTCGCTAGATTTAGTTGATGAATTAAATGAAAAAGGATATACAGTGACAAAACTTGCTACTACAGGTGGGTTTTTAAAATCAGGTAATACTACACTTCTTATAGGTGTAGAAGAAAGTCGAGTTGATGGTGCAGTTGCAGTTATCAAAGAAAACTGTGAAAGAAGAAAAGGTGTTATTCAACCGATTGAAGCAATGCCAGAACCAGCAGGTGTATTTGTACCTTATCCAATAGATATAGAAATTGGTGGTGCAACTATTTTTGTTGTAGATGTAGATAAATATTTTAAGTTTTAAGTTTTAAGTATGAGGAGAAAGTGCATTGAGAGATATTATAGGACATAGAAAAGTTTTAAATAGATTTATGGTTAGCAAAAGCAAAAATGCACTTGCCCATGCCCATTTGATTGTTGGAGAAGATGGGATTGGAAAAAGCCTTTTAGCAAAGGGTCTTGCAGAAGTTATTTTAGGTGTAGAACCAAGGGATAACTACGTTGATATTATAAATTATAAAACAAGTGAAAATACATTTAAGATTGCAAATGTACGAGAACTTATTTCAGAGGTTAATAAAAAACCTTATGAAGGTGATAAAAAAGTTATTATTTTATATGATGGGCAGAAGATGACAACCGAGGCTCAAAATGCATTGTTAAAAACTATAGAAGAACCACCAAGTGGAGTTTACATAATAATATTGACTACAAGTTTAGAACTACTTTTAGATACGATTAAGTCAAGATGTCAGATAAGTAAGCTATCACCACTTAGTGGAGATGATATTTTAGAGTTTATAAATAGGGATTATAAACATATAGATGAGGAAGGCAAAGCATCTTTAATTGCTTTTAGTCAGGGGATACCTGGTAGAATTGAGAAGTTTACTTCAGATAAAGGTTTTGGAATATTAAGAGATTTTGTTTTAGATATACTTTTATCAGTTGCTAAAAGAAGTGAAAAAGATGCTATAAAGTATACTGGCTATTTTGAAACAAAGTCTAAAGCAGAAATTTCTAAGGTGTTAGTTGGAAGAAATAATGATTTGTTAGAACAGATAGTTTTATTTACTAGAGATATTATTATCTATAAGGAGATTGCAAATGCAAAACTTATAATTAATAGTGATAAACTAGAGAGAATTGCAGAAATTGCAAATCTTATGCCTTATAAAAAGCTTAAGGAGTTTACTAGAATAATAGATGAAACAAGAGAAAAATTAGTAAGTAATACGAATAGGTCATTAACTTTTAATGAGATGATGAGAAAAATGTTGGAGGCGTAAAATGATAAAAGTTGTTGGGATAAGATTTAAAAAAGCTGGGAAAATATATTATTTTGATCCTAGTGAATTAGATATAAATAAAAAAGATTATGTAGTTGTTGAAACAGCTAGAGGTATTGAGTTTGGGGAGTGTGTTATAAATATTAGAGAAATAGAAGAAGCTGATATTGTAGCACCTTTAAAAAAGGTTTTAAGAGTTGCGAGTGATGAAGATAGAGAGAATCATCTTTTAAATAAATCTAAAGAATCAGAGGCTTTTAGAATTTGTGAGGAAAAAATTAAAGAACATAAACTTGATATGCATCTTATAGATGTAGAATATACATTTGATAATAATAAGGTAATATTCTACTTTACTGCAGATGGTAGAGTTGATTTTAGAGAGCTTGTAAAAGGTCTTGCTACTATTTTTAGAACAAGAATAGAACTTAGACAAATTGGTGTTAGAGATGAGGCTAAGGTTGTTGGAGGTCTTGGGCCTTGTGGTAGACCATTATGTTGTTCTACTTTCCTTGGAGA
>NZ_CAMQRY010000098.1 GCF_947036855.1 uncultured Clostridium sp. | reverse complement strand
AAAAAATATAATTGCTAATAAGTATGAGTGCAGTTTTCTATAATAATCATTTGTTTATCATAAGTATAATCAACATCTATTTTATAATCGGTATTTTCTTTTGATAACATAGATGAAGCCATAAGCATTCTATCATCAAATGAAAATGATTTATCTAGGATATTAACTCTATCTATAAGTTTTTTACCGAAGATTAAACGTCTTATTACAAGTCCTCGTATATCATTGTTAGATAAATCTTTGTCTACTAGGCAAAATCTAGTTTTTAAATCTTTAATCATTTTTAGTCCTCCTTTAAATATACAATTTATGTTATTATTATAACATTTTTATATTTGTAAATGTTGTCATTAACAGTAAGTTAATGAAAAATATGTAAAGTTGTAAAATTTAGAGGGAAATAGTGCTATATATTAAGTAGGTTTTATTTTTCTAATAGTGAAATAGCATCTTTATATCTTCTGTTTTGTACATAATAGTTCTTAAGTAAATTTAAAAAGACTTTTTTTAGCTCAACAAATTTAGATACATTATGAATTATATAGAGTAAAAGTTCTTCCCATTTAGGGTTTTTAATATAATTTGAGTTTTCTAAGGAAAAATTGAATAGTTCACAAAAAGTATTTACTAAGGCTAAGTCCATTTGTTCTAGTGTTTGTGGATTTTTTATTTTTGGTATAGAAGATTTCAAATTTTTATAATCTTTTTTTGTAAAATAAATAAGAGTTTCTAAAAGAGCATCAGGTATAAGAAGTCTATGGTCAGCAATAGCAGTATTAAGGCGAAGATAATATAGTGATTTATTAAAGTCTGAAAGTCTATAATATGACCAAGCTATAATAGAATTAACATGTTCAATATAATGTAGGTTTTTGATAGTTGTAGCCATTCTAAGGGCTTTTTTAAGATGAATTATAGCATCATTATAATTATCAAGTAGGAAGTATACCTCAGCAATTTTTTCATAAGAGTTCATTATGCTTATAAAATTTCCATCAGTAACATAAAGGTCAAGTGCTTTTTTCATACTGTCATAGGCTTTGATTGGATTATTTTCAACTCTATAAGCATATGATAGCCAATAATAACAATGTCCATTTTCTTTATAATTTAGAGCAAGTTTCATATACTCTTTACCGAGGCTCATATCATTACTAAGGTTTAAATAATCTACTCCAAGATAAAAGTTATATTGATATTTTTGTTTTTCAGATAGTAATTCAAATGCACTAAGTAAAAAGTTTTTAGATGATTCAAATTTTTCTCTTGAAGGAGTAGAGCAGTATCTAGCCAGTTTTGCAAGGTAATAATCTAGTATAAGTGGTGAGGTTAGGAACTCATTTTCAATTTGTTCAAGTTCACTAAATAATGTTGTTGTAAAGTCAAATTCATTAAATTTTAAATTTTCAAAAAAAGAATTTAAAGAAGCTTGTCCACTTTTAATAAACTTTTCAGAATTATTAAATTTAAGGGAAAGTTTATTAAATATTATTGAGAGAACATCATCACTAGGAAGAAGCTCACCATTTTCTATACGACTTAAATAAGATGGTACACAAATACCTTTTGAAAGGTCTTTTTGACTTATATTTTGATTTATTCTATTTAATTTAATTATTGAACCAATTATTTTTTGATTATTTTTATATAGTAATTCATTCATTTGAAGAGATACCTCCTATAAAATATGTTTTATATATTATTTAAATGTTATCACAATAAATTTTAAATGGTCAATTTAAATAATGAATGTATATAGAAAGTTGAGAATTTATTTAGAAAAAAATACTTGTAACATTATAATTACAAGAATATATTTCACAAGATTAATTTTGGAAAATTATTGAAAAGTTTGTTTTAAAATGATAGTATTAACTTAAAATGGAAACGATACCGAAAAAGGGGGATCTTATGAATATAAAAGGGATAGCAGAAATTGCAGGAGTTAGTGTTAGTACAGTTTCACGAGTATTGAATGATAGTAGTGAGGTTAAAGATATAACTAGAGAGAAGATAATGGAAATTATGAAAGAACAAAAGTATGTGCCTAACAATAGTGCTAGAAATCTAAAAAGGATAGATAGTAAAAGCATAGGAGTTTTGGTTGATGGGGGTTATAATCCATTTTTTTATGAGGTTATAAATATTATAAGTAAGGATATAAAAGAAAAAGGTTATTCAATGGTTGTGCAGTATAGAAGTAGAAAAGATAAAGAACTGCTGACAGCTAGAGAGTTTATAAAAGAAAAAAAACTTAGTGGGCTTATATGCATTGGTATAAATTTTTTAGATGTTGATATTGAAAGAAGTCATATAAGTGATATTGAAGTTCCGATAGTGTCTATATCAGCATTTATTTCAAAGGAAATTAGTAAATATATTTCTAGTGTTAATATAGATGATTTTAAGGCAGCGTATAGTGCAACCAATGTTTTAATTAATAATGGACATAGTGAAATTGGAATTATAACATCGGATAAAGAAAATGATTTTTGTGGTAGAACAAGACTACAAGCATATGAAAAAGCTTTATGTGATAATAATTTAAAGGTTAAAAAAGCTTATATTGAGTTTGGTGATTATACTTTTGAAACAGGTTATAAAGCTATGGAGAGAATGATTAAAAAGAAAAAAATGCCAACAGCTATATTTATTATTTCAGATATTATGGCTATAGGAGCAGCTAAAGCTTGTGCCAATTTTGGTATTAGAGTTCCAGAAGATATTTCAATAATTGGATTTGATGGGATAGAGCATACTAAGTATTTTCATCCATCACTTACAACTGTAAAACAGCCTTATGAGTATATGGCAGCAGAAAGTGTTAGTCTTTTGATGGAACTTATAAATGATAAAGCAAAACATCAACATATAAATTTTGATGTGAAAATTATTGAAAGGGATTCAGTTAAAGTATTAACTGTTTAAAGGTGAGAGTTTATGAGAGGTTTATGTAATATGGTAAGTAGATATGTTTTAGGAGAACCATTTAACACAGAAATAATTGAAGATAAGATAGAAGTAGCAAATATTAAAGACATTAAGTTTTTAAATATTATAAAAGATGAAGTTGGATATAAATTATCTTGTAGTTTAGATGATAAAGATAAAGTTTTTGGTCTTGGTGAAAATATGAGGGGAATTAATAAAAGAGGATTTATTTATGAAAGTTTTTGTAGTGATGACCCAAATCATGCACCAGATAAAAGGTCTTTATATGGCGCACATAATTTCTTTATTGTTGATGGAAAAGAAAAGTTTGGGGTTTATATAGATTATTCAAGTAAAGTTATTTTTGATGTTGGATATTCAAAAAGTGATGAACTTGTTGTAAGTATTGATAATGAAAATTTTGAAATTTATATAATTGAGGGTGAGAACCTAAGAGCAATAACAAAAAACTTTTTAGCTATCATAGGGAAATCATACCTTCCACCAAAATGGGCATTTGGTTATATTCAGAGTAGATGGAGTTATCCAACTGGTGAGGCAGTAGAAGAGATTGCAGATGAATTTATAAAAAGGGATATTCCTTGTGATGGAATTTGTTTAGACCTTGATTATATGGATGATTATAAAGATTTTAGTTTAAGTGATGAAAGATTTAAAGATTTTGATAAACTTACAGGTAGGCTTAAAGAAAAAGGAGTTAAGATAATTCCTATAATTGATGCTGGAGTTAAACTTGAAGTAGGTTATGATATTTATGATGAGGGAATAGAGCATGATTACTTTACTGTAGATAAAGATGGAAAGCCATTTGTTGCAGCAGTTTGGCCAGGAAAAGTTCATTTTCCTGATTTTTTAAATAGTGATGCTAGAGTTTGGTTTGGTAAGAAATATAAAATCCTTACTGATAAAGGGGTAGAAGGTTTTTGGAATGATATGAATGAACCAGCTATTTTTTATAGTGAAAATAGACTTAAGAAAGCATATGAAAAAATTGATGAACTACGACAAGAAGAACTTAATATTGATAGTTTCTTTGCACTTAAAGATACAATTTTAGGACTTAGTAATAGTTTAGAAGATTATAAAGCTATGTATCATAAAACAGAAAATGGACTTGTAAATCATTATGATGTGCATAATCTTTATGGATATAATATGACAAAGGCAGCAGCACAGGGGTTTGATGAGATTGAAGAAGATAAGAGATTTTTACTTTTCTCAAGAGCATCTTCAATTGGAATGCATAGATATGGTGGTATTTGGACAGGGGATAATTGTTCGTGGTGGGAGCATTTAAGGTTAAATATTCATATGATGCCATCACTTAATATGTGTGGATTTATATATAGTGGAGCTGATACAGGTGGATTTGGGAGTAATGCAGAGGCAGAGCTTATAACAAGATGGAATCAATTTAGTATTTTTGCACCTTTATATAGAAATCATGCAGCTATGGGGACAAGAAATCAAGAACCATTTGCTTTTGATGAGAAAACACAAAATATAGTGAAAGATACAATACAGTTTAGATATGCAATGCTTCCATATATGTATTCAGAGTTTATGAAGGCTACAAATTCAAGTGATATGCTTATAGCACCATTATGTTTTGAGTATAATGATGAAATGTCAAAAAATATTGAGGATCAGCTATTAATTGGTGATTCTATTATGGTTACTCCTGTTTATGAAGCTAATAAAAGAGGACGTTATGTGTATCTTCCAGAAGATATGCTTTTATGGAAAGTTAAAAATTATAAAGAAAAAAATCTTGAGGTTATTAAGAAGGGACATCACTATATAGATATAAATATAGATGAGTTTGCTATGTTTATAAGAAAGGATAAAATGTTTGTTTATGGGGAACATGCTCAAAATATTGAAAAAATAAATGGTAAAGAATTAAGTGTAGTAGCATATGTTGATAATATAGGAACTTATATATTATATGATGACAATGGAATAAGTAAAAATACAGTAGGTTCTAATTTAGAGATTGAAATTAGGTATGATGGAAATGATTTTGAAGTCACTGTTGAAAACAATGGGAATGAAATCATAGAAAAAATAAACTTTACAATAAAAACAACAGATGGGAAAGAGTTTGAGCAAAGTATAAAAATTTAAATGCTTGGATAGTGATGAAATGACCTCGCATGTATTTTAGATAAAGGGGATTGGTTTTATGGATATAGGGTATATAGATAAATCATATTATTATAATGGAAATGATTTAGGGATTAGTTTTTTTGGTGATGATTGTATTTTTAAGTTATGGTCGCCAGTTTCAAACATAGCTTATGTGTGTATATACAATAAATATAATTCAAATAAAGCCGAAATACATGCAATGGAAAAAGATGATAAAGGAGTGTTTTCTCTAAAATTATCTATTGAAAGTTGTATGGATAAGTATTATAAATTTAGAACTGAGATAGGAGATGCTATAAATGAATTTGCAGACCCCTATGCAATTGCAGCATCTGTAAATGGTGATTTCTCTGCAATTATAGATATTGGAAAAACTAATCCAGTAGGTTTTAAAGAAGAAGAATTTAAATCTTTAGAAAATAATACTGATGCTATTATATATGAGGTTAGTGTTAGAGATATTTCAATAGCGGTAAGTTCCAATATAAAAAACAAAGGGAAATTTCTAGGGCTTACAGAACTTCAAGATGTGGAGTTTATAGATAAAACAGGACTTTCATATATAAAAGAACTTGGTGTAACACATATTCAACTTATGCCAGTTTATGATTTTGAGAGTATTGATGAAACTTTAGCTAGTAATTGTGAAGAGGTAGATAATAGACCTTATAATTGGGGGTATGATCCACAAAATTATAATGTTTTAGAAGGAAGTTATGCAACAGATCCATATAATCCATATACAAGAATTAAAGAGTTTAAAACAGCTGTAAAGGCAATACATGATCAAGGGCTTGGAGTTATTATGGATGTAGTATATAACCATATGTATGAATATGAAAATTCAGGTTTCCATAAAAGTATGCCAGGATATTTCTTTAGATATAGAGATGGCAAAATAAATGATGAAACTGGATGTGGAAATGTTTTTGCATCAGAACATAGAATGGCTAGAAAATTTATAGTTGATTCAGTTAAGTTCTGGGCAAAGGAATATAAACTTGATGGTTTTAGATTTGATTTAATGGGGCTTATAGATATTGATACAATGCTTCTTGTTAGGGATGAGCTTAGAAAAATAAATCCAGATATAATTATAATTGGTGAGGGTTGGAATATGGGAAATACACTTCCAGAGCACAAAAAAGCTATACAGAAAAATGCTAGTTATATGGAAGGTATAGGATTTTTTAATGACTCAATGAGAGATAGCCTTCGTGGTAGTGGATTTATTCAAGGTGACAGAGGTTATTTAATCGGTAATTATGGGAAAAAAGAAATGCTTAAAAAATCAATTGTAGGTGGAGTAGATTATTCTTACGATATGAATATTTGGGGAGATGCTAAAGCAGGGCAAGTTGTTAATTATGTAGAGTGTCATGATAATCATACACTTTTTGATAAACTTGTAACTGATGGAGTAGCAACAGAACTTATTGAACCACTTCATAAACTTGGAAATAGTATAATAATGTTATCACAAGGAATTCCATTTTTACATCTAGGACAAGAATTTTTAAGAACTAAAAATTGTGTTGAAAATTCTTATAATAAACCAGATAGTATTAATAAAGTTGATTGGAATAGAAAGAAAGATAAGATAGAGGATGTTAATTATCTAAGAGGGCTTATAAAACTTAGGAAATCAAGTAAGCTTTTTAGAATGATAAAAACAAAGGATATAAGAGAAAAATTAATATTTATAAATACTGACAGTAGTGCAATAGCCTATGTTTTAAATGGAAATGAAGAAAAAATACTTGTAGTGCATAATGCTAATAAACAAAGTACTAGAGTAACTCTATGTGATTTATTTAATTTTGAGGTATTAGTAAATAAGGATATTGCAGGAGATAGGATTATAGAAAAGTTTAAAAGTAACTTTGTAGAAGTTGATGGATTATCAACTTTTGTTGCTAGGATATATGAATAATTAAAATGGATTGTACTTTGAAAGTACAATCCATTTTGTTAGTTAATTATTAGAATTAGAGGCATCGTTAATTTTATTTGCAAGACTATTTAAGTTAGACTTAGCATTAGCGATAGCATTTTTAGTATCTGGACTATTTAGCGCAGATTTTATATTGTCAGTAATTTTTTTATTAGCAGGATTATCAAGGTTTGAATTAATTTTATTTACAATATTGTTAACATTATCAGAATGCTTTTGTGTAGCTGAATTGATTTTATCGCTAACTTGTTTTTTTGTATTGGCAATATTATTAACTGTATTACTAATATTTTTTGCAGTCTGTGCAGTTTTATTTATTTTATTGCCTATAGCACTTGCACTATTAGAAAGATTATCAGAAGCTTTATTTATATTATCATTAATTGATTTTATATTTTTATGTGCTTCATTAGAAGTTTTAATAGCATTGTTGCTTACATTATTTATAGTTTTATTTGCACTATCAGCTGTAGATTTAACATTGTTATTTACTACATTAGCAGCATTTGCTACTTTATTAATATTTGAAGCTACATGATTATTCATAGAGCTTAAGGTATTAATAATATTACCAGCTGTATTTACTACATTAGTAGCAGAGTTTGCAATGTTTGAAGCTGTATTAGCTGGTGTGTTAGCACTAGTTGAATTATTAGAATTTGTAGTAGGTGAAGTAGTGCTACCAGTATTATTTTCTGTATTTATAGCAGAATTAGAATTATTATTTATATTTGGATTAGTAAGAGAACTTGGTGTATATGGAGCATTTGTAGAAGTGTTTCCAAGTCCTACATATGTTCCAAATAGATAACCAATTTGTCCGTTATAATTAACTTTATACCAATCACCTTGTTGTCCCAAAATAGTTACATTAGTATTGTTTTTAAGTTCACAAAGAACATTTGAATCCATAGTAGCACTTTTTCTAAGGTTAACATTACTAGTAACATTTATAATATACCCATTTTGATTAAGTGAAGAAAATGTAGAATTTACACCACTTTCAATAAGTTTAGCTTCACCTTTAGATATGTAGGCAGTAGCTCCAGTTTCTTTAACTGTAACATTATAAAAATCACCTTTACTACTATTTATAGTAAGCATTTCTCCAACTGATATATAAGAAGAAATAGATGAAGTTGAGCTTGCATCAGAATATAGAACAAGAGGATTTTCATTGTTGTTTATAACAACAGCTTGATTCGAAATATTTGATGAATGTTCTGAAAGTAAGATGGCATTATTTTGATTTGTATTAATAGTATTAATTGCTTTAGTATGAGATACACTAATAGCAAGTGAAGATATTATTATACCTCCAGATATAAGAGTTATAAGTTTGAATTTAGACATATTAAAACACTCCTTTTAATGTTAAATAGTTTATTGAGTAAATACTATATTTTAAGAAATAGTATTTACTTAATTCTATAACTTTTAGAAAGTAAAAGAGAAACATGTGATTTAACAATATTGTGAAATTAATGAAAAAAATAATAAAAGATAGTAGAAGTAATAATAAAAAAGAGAAATTTGAATTATATAAATGAAATTAACCTAAATTACGTTAATATTAATATATTTTTGAAGTTGATATTTAATTATTAATATGAGTTCATTAGACTAGGAACTGTATATTATTAAGAAAGTTTTGGAGGTATATATATGAAAAAGGGAATAATTATTGGTATTATAGTTGTTATTGTGATTGGGGCAGGTGGATATATAACTTATAAGCATATGGATAAGAAAGATACTGTGGTAAATTCAGTAGCTCCAATTAGTTCAGTACCAGCAGTTAGTGAGGCTGGAATTAAAAGTGTTATAAAACCTGTAAATACTCAAGTGCTTAAAAGTACAAAGGTTCAATTTTCAAAAGAAGCTACAGCGAATTATTATAAGTTATCACAAGTCGCAGGTGATATAGGGCTTCCAAGTAGTGCTTTAACTGTTAATTTAGATAGCTATAAAACTATTAATGGGGTAAATTATTATAAGGCATATAGCTATAATACAAGAGCAGCATATAATAATGATAATAGCAGAGTTAAGGATGGAAACTATTCACATATGGCAAATGAAAAAGCAATAAGTCTTGATGGGAAATCAATAAGCTTAAGTGAATTTGGACAAATTGATTATAGTAAAATGAGCAGTCA
>NZ_CAMQRY010000097.1 GCF_947036855.1 uncultured Clostridium sp. | reverse complement strand
CTTCAAGCGTAACTTCTTCAATATTAAGCCCTTTTAAACAGACCATTTTACCAAAATTCTCTTCCTTAACAAGTTCAGCTGCTCTTACACCATATCTTGTAGAAAGTATTCTATCATAAGCTGATGTAATACCACCTCTTTGAATATGCCCAAGTACAGTGCTTCTTACTTCATGATTTCCTATAGCAGACTCTAAATCATCAGCAAGTTTATTAGCAATACCACCAAGTCTTATAGGGTCTGGGCTATCAGCAACTATTTTAGAAACAACAACCTCACCATCCTTAGGTCTTGCACCTTCAGCCACAACTATTATAGTAAAATCTTTTCCTATATCTTCTCTTTCCCTAACTTTCTCAACAATTTTATTTATATCATAAGGAATTTCTGGAAGTAATATAACATCTGCTGATCCGGCAATTCCAGAATCAAGAGCTATCCACCCAGCATTCCTCCCCATAACTTCTAAAAGCATTATTCTATGGTGAGATGCAGCAGTTGTATGAAGTCTATCTAAAGCTTCACAAGCAATTTCTGTTGCTGTATTAAATCCAAATGTTGTATCTGTAGCAAGTAAATCATTATCTATAGTTTTAGGAACTCCTATAACATTAACACCCTTTCTAGAAAAATCTCTAGCAGAAGTTAAAGTTCCATCTCCACCTATAACTATTAATGCATCTACGCCTTCCTTCTTTAAATTTTCTACACCAACATCCGAAACATCTTTCTTTATAATAACGCCATCTTCCTCAATTTGATAATCAAATAAATTATCCTTATTAGAACTATGTAAGATAGTTCCACCCCTATGAATAATTCCACTTACTGAATCAAGTGTTAAATTAACAAAATCATTATTGTATAATCCTCTATACCCAAATTTATATCCTATAACCTCATAACCATACTGAAGTATAGCAGTTCTTGTAACTCCTCTTATAACTGCATTTAGTCCTGGGCAATCTCCTCCACCTGTTAATAAGGCTATCTTCTTTTTTCTTTCTAACATAAAATAACTCCTCCTCGAACTTTTTAAATAAGCAAGATAATTTTTTCACTACTTAAGTCTATTCAAGGATATAAACTAATATTCATATGAAAAGCTTTTAATACTTACATACTGTTAATTCTAAACGCAAATATAGCAAAAAGCCTCTTCTAATTTACAATTAGAAGAGGCTTTTTGCTATTTATTAAGAAATTAAACCACCAAATATCATTGATGTTAAAATAATACCTGCTATTACTCTGTATATAGCAAATACTTTCATTGGTTTCTTTTTAAGATATGCTATAAACTTATCTATAACAACTATTGAAACTATGAATGCTACTATAAACCCAATTATTAAAGCAGTCCAGTAAGTTGAATTCATTATGCTAAAATCAAACTTTAAAAGATCCATAGCAGATGAACCGATCATTGCTGGTATTGCAAGGAAGAATGTAAATTCAGTTGCTACAGTTGTACTAAATCCAGCAACCCATCCTCCCATTATTGTAGATGCACTTCTTGACATTCCAGGCCACATAGCAAGACATTGGAATATACCAACAAGGAATGATTGTTTATATGTAATCTCATCTACAGATTGTATAGTTTTTTTACTGTTTGGTTTCTTTCTATACCAATTTTCTATAACTAAAAGTAATATACCACCAACGATAAAAGCAAGTCCAACAGCTTTTACTGTAAATAAATCTTTTATACTACCATAAAATGTTAATCCGCATATCATAGCTGGAATACTACCAAGTATTACATTGATACCAAATCTAAAGCCAGTTTCTGATTCAGACATTGATTTCTTATTTTTTGTAAAGAATGCAAATATATACTTTATAAATTCTACAATTGAACCAAAAATCTTCTTTCTATAAAGTACAACAACAGCAAGAATTGCCCCTAGTTGTATAACAACCTCGTACATGCTAGAAAAGGCTAAGTTTTCCTGCCCTCTAAAACCAATTAAATCCCCCACAAGTATCATATGCCCTGTTGATGATACTGGAACAAATTCTGTAAGCCCCTCAACAATAGCTATAATGATAGCTTTAAATATAAAAATAAAATCCATATTTTTACCCCTCTTATTATATTAAATTTTGTAACTTATAATATTATACTAAAAAAAAATAATTCATAGTTAGAATTATTAGTTATTTAAATAATTCTTAATTAATTATACTTAAAAATATTATGTTTTATGATATGTTTTCTATTTGTATTTTATTATTATGTAGAAAATGCTCAAACTATATACATATTGGTAATTTAAAGGGTTTATGATATACTATAAATATTGTTTTAGTGATTATTTTCATATGTATTTGGACAATAATTATAATATCAACATAAGGCGGTGTTTAAAATAGGTATAAAATCTTTTTTAACAATAATAATAACGAAGTTAACTAAATTTTTAGCTGTTAAACTTTTTAAAGGTGGAAGTAATTTTCCTGGTAAAGTAGCTTTAAAATTAGATAGGAATATACTCTCTGCGGTTTCAAAAAATTATACAGTAATACTTGTAACAGGAACTAATGGTAAAACAACTACTACTTCTATGATTTACAATGTATTAAAAGAAAATAAAATGAATGTTATAACTAATGCAACAGGTGCTAATTTATACACTGGAATAGTTGCTACATTTATAGATAACTATAAACTGTTTGATAAAGATCAAAGATATGCTGTTATAGAAGTTGATGAGGCTAATGTTAAGTTTATAACTGAGCATTTAACACCTGAAATTATAACTATAACAAATTTATTTAGAGATCAACTTGATAGATATGGTGAAATTTATACAACTTTAAACAAAATACTTGAGGGGGTAGTTAAAGCTCCTAGTAGTACCCTACTTTTAAATGGTGATGAATCATTACTTGGAAAGCTTGATGTTACAAATCCTACTGAGTATTTTGGATTTAATGTAGATCCTAATAATGGTAAGAAAGCAGATACAAATGTAGATGCTAAGTTCTGCAAAGTTTGCCAAGCTCCATATGAGTATAATTTTGTTACATATAATCACTTAGGCGATTTTTATTGTCCAAATTGTGGCTATAAAACACCTAATCTCAATTTTGCAGTAAATGAAATACTTGAATTAACACCAGATGGTTCAAAAATAAAAATAAATGATACTATTTTTACAGTAACTCAATCTGGACTTTACAATATCTATAATGCACTTTGTGCCTATGCTATTGCAAAGCATCTTAAAATAGATGATTCCATAGTAGAAAAATCATTTACAAAACAAGACTCTAGTTTTGGTAGACAAGAAAATCTTAACATTAACGGTAAAGAAGTTAAAATAATACTTGTTAAAAACCCAGCTGGTTATAATCAAGCTTTAGATACTATATGTCTTGATTCAGGTGCATTTTCTGCATCATTTTTATTAAATGACAAATATGCTGATGGTAGAGATGTATCTTGGCTTTGGGATGTAGATTTTGAAAAATTAACTGATATGAATATTAAAGAAGTTTTAATATCAGGTGTCAGAAGATATGATATGGCAGTTAGACTTAAAACAGCAGGACTTGATCCTTCAATATTCAATATTGCTGATACTTTTGAGAATTTAACTACAGAAATTGAAAATTGCAAAGAAAATAAAGTTTATATACTTGCGACTTATACAGCAATGATAGATTTCAGAAAATATCTTCATTCAAAAGGGTATATACAGAAACTTTGGTAAACAATAAAATGAGGATGGTGTTTTTATGGAATTAAATATTTGTCATCTATACCCTGATTTATTAAATGTTTATGGGGATGTAGGTAATGTATTAGTACTTAAGCATAGAGCAGAGCTTAGAGGAATAAAAGTAAATATTATAAATATATCATTAAATGAAGCTTTTGAAAAAGATAATTATGACATAGTTTTATTTGGTGGTGGACAAGATTTTGAACAAGCAATTGTTTCAAAGGATTTAATTAGCAATAAGAGAGATGCTATTGCTGACTATATAGAAGAGGGAAAAGTTTTAATCGCTATATGTGGTGGATATCAACTTCTTGGTAACTACTATTATACAGCTGATGGACAAAAACTTGATGGTCTTAAAATATTAGATTTATACACTAATGCAGCTAACTTTGAAGCAGGTGATGCAAGATTTATAGGTAATACTGTTATTCACAATGAAGAATATAATGAAACTTATGTTGGATTTGAGAATCACTCTGGTAGAACTTATATTGGAAAAGATTTAAAAGCACTCGGTAAATGTGTTGTTGGATTTGGTAATAATGGAACTGATGGATATGAAGGGTGTGTTTATAAAAATACATTTGGAACATACTTCCATGGAACATTACTTTCAAAAAATCCTGAGCTTGCAGATAGATTTTTAACTCTAGCTCTTAGCAAAAAATATAATGAAGAAATAAAACTTGAGCCTTTAGATGATACTTTAGAATTAAAGGCAAAAGAACATATAATAAATTCAACTAAGCAAAATTAGTGTGAACTTAAAAAGGTAGAAATCCTTCTAAAGATTTCTACCTTTTTTTAATTCCTAAAAATTTCATTGTAAATATCACACCTATAAACCCTAGACAAGTTAAAGCAATACATAGTATATATGAAAGTATATCTTTAAATGTTAGTCCTGTCTTATCAAAAAAACTACTTGTTAAGCTATATATATAATGTATAACAAATATAATAGCAGTTACAATACCACCAAAGCAGGCTGCCATAAAACCTTCTTTTATATTTTTAAAGAAACATAAACCGCCAAGTATAACTAGTGTTATAAGTATTATGATATAAAACTCATAAGGCATTATATCACCTCCATTATCTAATATTATTAAAATAACTTGAGATTTATGAGTGTTCTAATTAGTTAAAATCATTTTGTGTAATACTTTCTTGTGAAATCCAAATATAATTACTTTCAAGATTTAAATCTTTATTTTTTATAAGCATAATGATAAGGTTATAAATTTCTTTTGAATGTTTACTTGAGTCGTTTATAATAGTTCCATATAATTCCCTATTTTCTATAGATGTAATAGCATTTGATATACCATCTACACCTATAATTACAGGGATATCAATATCCTCTTCTTTAAATGCTTCAATTGCACCAAGTGCCATAGTATCATTATTACTAAATATGACTTCTATATTATCATAAGTGTTAATTAATCTTAGCACTTCCTCATAAGCTTTTTTAAAATTCCAATCACAAACTACACTTTCAATTTTTTCAGACTTTATATAATAAGTATCCAAGTCTTTTATACAGTATTTACTTCTTATTATAGCATCTTGATGTCCAAGTTCTCCTTCAAGTAAAACATATTGTAATATAGAATCTTTGTTTGTATCTATAGACTCTATATTATTACTCCACAACTCTCCTATGATATTACTCTGCATAGTTCCAGATTCTTTTGCAGCCGCTCCTACATAATAAGTTTTATCCCAAAGTAACATATCTTCATAAACAGGCTCTCTATTAAAAAATATTATTGGTATATTAGATTTTTTAGCCTTATTAATAATATTTGCAGAAGAGCGTCTATCAACTATATTAATACAGATAATATCAATTCCATCTTCTATAAATTTATCAATATCATCATTTTGAGTGTATTGATTATTATTTGCTGATGATATGCTTGTACTTATATTAGTATCTGTATTAATAAAATTTGTTAATGTACCAATAATATCAGATATAAATATATCCTGATCATTATAGATACTTATACCTATTTTAACATCATCATTATCAGTATTATTTTTGTTACATGCAAATAAAGGAATAGTAAAAAATAATATACTAATAGCTATAAAAGAATACTTCTTCATTTTAATCTCCTAATTTATTTATTATTTTCTTTAAGAAGAGGTAATTTTAGTGTAATAAGTGTTCCTTCATCAGGTTCACTATAAATAAATACACCATAATCATCTCCAAAGTGTAATTTAATTCTTTCATTAACATTTCTAATGCCTACTCCAGAACCTTTTGGAATAAGTTTTCTATCTTTATTTAAAAGCTCAGATGATATATCAGATGTCATTCCACAGCCATTATCCTTTATACGTATTATTAAGAAATCTTCTTGTGTTAATACATCAATAACTATTTCTCCTTCATCATACATATGCTCAAGCCCATGATAAATTGAATTTTCAACTATTGGCTGCATAATGAGTTTAATAGTTAATAACTCTTGTATATTTTCAGCAATATTTATTTTATATTCAAATCTACTTTTATATCTAATTTTTTGAATTGTTAAATAATTTTTAATATGCTCTATTTCACTAGATACTTTTATTATATTCTCTCCTTTACTAAGACTTATTCTAAATAATCTAGCAAGTGCTTTTATCATTTTAATAGCTTCTTTATTTTTTTCACCCTCTATCATCCAAATAACCGAGTCTAATGTATTATATAAAAAATGTGGATTTATTTGTGCTTGTAGTACATCAAGTTCTATTTTTCTTTTTTTATCTTGCTCTATAATAATATTCTTAATTAATATATTCATTTTAAAAACCATATGAGTTAATGCACTACTAAGATGTTCAACCTCATATGAACCATTAACATTTAAATCACTTTTATCATTTCCATTTTCAAAATCAATCACTTTATTTGTAAGTTCTATAAGTGGTCTAGTTATTTTTTTTGAAACTAGCTTATTTACAAGTATTAATATAAATATACTAATCAATGTTAAAATAACAAAAAATACTTTTAAGCTCTTATAAGTTGTCATAATATCTTCAGATGGAATAATAGATATTATCTTCCAAGCTGTATAGCCTACTGTTTTCACAGTAGCTAAACGTTTACTTCCGTTAAAAACCTCTTCTATACTCCCATCTTCATACTGAGATGTTATAGCATTATTTTCAACTATATTATTATTCATATCAGGGTGATATATTATATTCCCTATTTTATCTGTTAAAAATACATATCCATTTTGACTAATATTTATATTTTTAAATATCTGTTCTATTCCTCTAAAATTCATATCTATTAGTAAAATACCTTGCTTTGTAACTCCATTTTCATTAGTTAGTTCAATGCTTCGACTGAGTGAAATAATATCTGTAACATCTGTATCAAGGAATAAATTTTGTTTCTTTGGTAATGAAAAATGTAAATTTTCTTGACTTTTTATAGCTGATAAAAACCATTCTTGACTTGATACATTTATATTATTATTCAATTTTTTATAGGGATATCCCAAAATAATATCACCATCTTCAGAAAAGATACTAATGTTAACTAAAAAATCTTTATTTATATTATGAAGGATACTTGCACTCTCATAAAAATCTTCTTTGTTATATTTAGATTTTTTTATTATATTATAATAAATTGAATCTGATATACTCATCATGTTTTTCAGATAATAATCTACATTTAAATTTATTTGTTCTAAGCTTGATTCTGTATTTTGTTTGAATAGTTCTTTATTTGTACTAGCAACTTTGAGATATAGAAATTGACCGAGTATAATCGTACTTATCATTGATATTACTGTAAAAGATACCGATACTGTGAAATGAATGCTTTTTCCTTTGAAAATTTTCATAGCAACTACCTACCTATAAATTTCTATATTTTGTGGGTGATACACCAATTTCTTTTTTAAATACATAACTAAAATAATTAGCTTCTATATATCCAACTTTTTCTGCAATAATATATGTTTTATAATCTGTAGTTTTTAGTAAAACTTTTGCTTCTTTAAGTCTTATATCAGTAAGATATGATATAAAATTAACTCCTACTTCTTTCTTAAAAATTGTTGAAAAGTATGTTGAGCTCAAATGTAATTCATTACACACAGAATCTACAGAAAGATCACTACTATTAAAATTCTGTAATACATAAGTCTTTGCTTCTTCAACAAGTAGTGTTGCTGCAGCTACTCTTTTAATTTGTATAAATCTGCTTATCTCTATAGCTTTATTTAAAAACCATTCTCTAGCCTCGTCTATAGATTTAAAGACTTCTATATTTTTATAGATAGCAAGTGTATCATCTATATTTATATTTTGTGTTTTTATAAGTTTAAGAAGGACAGTTGTTAGTTCTATAACAAATAATTTATACTGATTAAATGAAATACCCTTAGTTTGTATTTTATCAAAAATATTATTAATAACATTTTTGATATCAATTTCTGATTTTAATTTAATTGCATTTATAAGTTCCCTCTCATCACTTTCTAAAAAATCAATATTTAGATTATTATTTCTCTCTACATCTTCTATATAAATGGCAGTTCCAGAACCTAATATACTTTTATAATGAAGTGCATCTCTAGCTGTTTTATATGAAAGTTTTATATCTGTAATATCATTTACTATCTTACCTACTCCAGCTGATATTTTAGATTCTAAGACCTTTTCACTTACGATACACAGGTTATTTAGTTCTCTTATAAACCTAAATATATCATTTTCTCTATAAAGCTCAACAATAACTACTATTCTTTCAAGATATATAAATGTTTTAAAATTACAGTAATCGAACATTAAATTATTTATAGTATTGTTTAAACTTATATTAAGAAGTCTTTTATTTCTAACTTCATCATCTATATGCATAACAGCTGTAGCTAAATATTTATATGAGAATTCAATACCCAAGCTTTCACCATATTCAACTACATTTTTATTTATTTGAAACCCTTCTATTATCTGAGCTAAAAATTTTTCTCTAAGAATGGGAATGCTCTCATTATAATAATCGTATAATGATTCCAAGTTTTTTTTATTCTCATACTCTAAATCTATATGTATTTTAAGCTTTTTTAATACTTCAATAAGTTCATCCGAATCTATTGGTTTTAGAATATAATCAAAAACATTCATATTTATGGCTTTTTTAGTAAATTCAAAATCATTTGAACCAGAAAAAATTATAACTTTAATCCAAGGCATGATATTTTTAAGTTTTTCACTCAACTCAAGCCCAGTCATAAAAGGCATCTTTATATCTGTAAATACTATATCTGGTTTGTAGATTTCACACTTTAAAAGAGCATCATTACCATTTTCAGCATCTGCAACTATTTCAAACCCATAATTTTCCCAAGTTATTTTTTTAATAACCCCAAATCTTATTTCTTCCTCATCATCAACTATTAAAACTTTATATTTTTTCATAATACAATAAATCCCCTTTATTAATATACCAATTCAAT
>NZ_CAMQRY010000096.1 GCF_947036855.1 uncultured Clostridium sp. | reverse complement strand
TTTCATAATTTGTAAACACCTAGCATCATCTCCATACTAATCTTTTAATTATTAGCTAGTTACCCACCCAGCTTTAATTTATATAGCTGAGTGAAGTATTAACTAACTTTTAGATAACAACTAAACTAAGAATTTATTTATCACTTTCATAACCTCTTCTTTGAAAGCATCCATATTTCTTTCTGCATCTAATTTACTATCTTCTTTAACTGAGAAATAAATTTTAATCTTTGGTTCTGTTCCTGATGGTCTTACTATAAATGAATAATCATTTTCTAAATCAAATCTTAGTACATTAGATTTAGGTAATGTTATATTTTTAAGTGTAAGTCCATTTTTATAATCATATTTTTCTTTAATTTTTTTATTGAAAATTGAATTTATTTTTAAATTTCTAAGCTCTTTCATACAATTTTCAATTTTTTTAACCCCTTCTTGCCCAGTACTCTCTATTGATACTAAGCTTTCTTTGAAATACCCATACTTTTCATAAATATCATCTAAAGCTTCAAATATTGATTTTCCTTGCATCTTATAATAAAGTGCCATTTCCATTGCTAAAACACTTCCAATAACTGCATCTTTATCTCTGACAAAATCTCCTGCAAGATAACCATAGCTTTCCTCAAATCCAAATAAATATTTTCTTCCTTTTAAATCAGATAATTCTCTAATTTGCTCGGCTATATATTTGAATCCTGTTAAAACTTCAATGATATCAACATTATATTTTTTTGCTATTCCATTAACCGCATTAGTTGATACTATAGTTTTTACCATGTAGCTATCTTTAGAAATTCCGTTAATTTCATTAAGTGATCGTAAAATATATTCAGTTAATAAAATTCCTGTTTCATTTCCTGTTAGCACTTTATATTTTCCATCTTTAGCTTTTGCAACAAGACCTATTCTGTCACAATCTGGATCAGTTCCAAATATTATATCTGCATTTCTTAAACGCCCAAGTTCAACTGCAAGTTTAAATGCATTTGGGTCTTCTGGATTTGGATATACTAGTGTAGAGAAATTACCATCTGGTAATTCTTGCTCTTTAACAACCATAATGTCATTATAGCCAAGTTCTTTTAGAACTCTTCTAACTGGTATATTTCCCGCTCCATGAAGAGGTGTATAAACTATACTAAGCTTTGTTGCATTTTCTTTAACTAAATCTTTTCTGATAACAAGATTTTTTACTTTTTCAAAATAAGTATCTAATAAATTATCATCTATATAAGAGAATAAGCCTTTCTCCATAGCTACTTTTTCATCTATTTTCTTTATTAAATCAAAGCCTTCAATTTCATTCACATAATCTATAACCTTATTGGCATTTGTATCAGTAATTTGCCCACCAAATTCATCATAGATTTTATATCCGTTGTACTCTTTTTTATTATGTGATGCTGTAACCACAACACCACCCACACATTTAAGCTTTCTTAATGAATATGATAGGATTGGTGTTGGTTCTAATGTTTTATATAAATATGATTTAATTCCACTAGCTGCAAAAGTTAAAGCTGTGATTTTTGCAAACTCCTTAGAATTATTTCTTGAATCATAGGCTATAACTACTGATGGTTTATCAAACTTATCATTTATATAATTAGCAAACCCCTGAGTTGCAAGTGAAACTGTAACTTCATTCATTCTATTAGTTCCAGCTCCCATAACTCCTCTAATTCCACCTGTTCCAAATTCTAATTTTTTATAAAATCTATCATATATTTCTTCATCACTTAATCCTTTTAACTCATTTTTCAATTTATCACTTACAACCTTTGAGTTAATCCATTCTTCATATGCCTTAATATGTTTCATTATAATCTACCCCTTTAATCATTAGCTTATTTTCTTACTTTTGATAAATCACATTCTATTCCCCAAATATCATTTGCATACTCAACTATTGTTCTATCTGATGAGAAGAACCCTGAGTTTGCTATATTATTAAGACACATTTTTCCCCATGCAATTTTATCTCTATATAATCTATCTACTTTATCTTGTGCTTCTATATATGACCCAAAATCTTTAGCATTAAAGTATTCATCATTATATTTAACAACTGAATTATAGATTTCCATAAAGCTACCATTAACTCCTAGATATGTTCCATCTATAAGTTGATTCATAACTGCTTTAAGATTCATATTTCTATTTATTTCATCAATAGCACAATATCCACCTTTTTCGTAGTAGCTAAGAACTTCTTCATTACTAAGTCCAAAAGTAATAATATTATCCATTCCAACTTTTTCTGCTATTTCAATATTAGCTCCATCCATAGTTGCTACTGTAACAGCTCCATTCATCATAAACTTCATATTAGAAGTTCCTGATGCTTCTTTTGTTGCTGTAGAGATTTGTTCATCAACATCTGTTGCAGGAATTATAAGTTCTGCAAGTGTAACTCTATAATCTTCTAAATAAACAACTTTAATTTTATTTTTAATTCTCTCATCTTTATTAATTCTATTACCAACAACATTTATAAGTTCAATTGTTCTTTTAGCTAGTGAATAAGAACTTGCTGCCTTACCACCAAAGATAAATGTTCTTGGTACAATATCCATATCTGGATTTTCTAAAAGTCTATTGTATAAATCCATTATTCTAAAGATATTTAGAGTTTGTCTTTTATAAGCATGTATTCTCTTAACATGAACATCAAATATTGAATTTTCATCAATTTCAATACCTTGATTTTCTTTTATATACTTAACAAGTCTACGTTTATTTTTAAGCTTAACAGCGTTAAGTTCTTCTATTGCTTTCTTATTATTTTCAAACTTCATAAGGTCTTTTAATTTATCTGTATCTGCTTCAAAATCCTTACCAATTTTACTTTCTAAATATTTAGTTAAAGCTCTATTACATGAAATAAGCCATCTTCTATGTGTAATCCCATTAGTTTTATTGTTAAATTTATCTGGGAATACATGATATAAATCTCTCATAACAGTAAGCTTCAAAATTTTCGTATGAAGTGCTGCAACACCATTAACACTATGACATCCAACAACTCCAAGGTTAGCCATTTTAATATAACCATGTGAGATTATAGCCATACTAGCTATCTTATCCCAATCACCTTCATATAAGCCCCATAACTCCTTACAATATCTTTCGTTAATCTCACTAACAATCATATATATTCTAGGCAGTAATGGTCTAAATATATTAATATCCCACTTTTCTAAAGCTTCAGTCATTATAGTATGATTTGTATAGGCAAAAGTATTTTGTGTAATCTTCCAACTCTCATCCCATCCAAGTCCTTCCTCATCCATAAGTAATCTCATAAGCTCTGGAATTGCAAGTATTGGGTGTGTATCATTAAGTTGAATAGCATTTAACTTATCAAAATCTCTAACTGACCCACCTTCTTCTTTAAGTGTTCTAATAACACTTTGAAGTCCTGCTGAAACTAAGAAATATTCTTGCTTAAGTCTAAGAAGTTTTCCATCATAGTCAGAATCATCAGGGTATAAAACATTTGATATAGCCTCAACCTTATCTTTATATTCCATAGCTTTTATAAAGTGTCCATGATTAAACTCTTGATAATCAAATCCAGATTTTACTGGTTCTGCACTCCAAAGTCTAAGTGTATTAACCATATCATTCTTATAACCAACAACTCCTGTATCAAAAGGAACTGCTAAAACCTCTGAACAATCAGTTTGAATATATTTTGATTTTCCATTCTCATGAATACATTGAACATTACCCCAAAATCTTACTTTCTCACTTCTATCAATTCTCTTTGTTTCCCAAAGTGAACCTTCTTCAGTCCAATCATTAGCAATTTCAACTTGATTATTATCAATAATTTTTTGTTTAAAGAATCCATATTTATATCTAATTCCACATCCATGTCCTGATATACCAACAGATGCAATAGAATCAAGGAAACATGCTGAAAGTCTTCCAAGACCACCATTTCCTAGTGCTTGATCACCTTCCATATCTTCTAAATCTTCAAGTTTAATACCAAGTTCTTTAAGTCCATCACGACAAATATCTCTTATTCCAAGATTTATTAAAGTATTATCAAGCAATCTACCAAGTAAAAACTCAATAGAGAAGTAATATACTTTCTTTCCATTTCCTTTTTCTACTGCCTTTGCCTCCATCCACTCATCAGAAATATATTCTCCAACAACTTTTGCAAGTGCATTGTATTGATATAATTTATTTGTATTATCAAACTTTTTAATGTGACTATTTTTAGCAGCACGTTTATAATCCTCTTTAAACTGCTCTTTTGTAATAATCATAAAATCATCTCCAATCCTAATTTTTTAAAATTCAACTAATTTGTATAGTATTTATTTTATTAATCATTAAAAAGTAAATTTAAGTATCATTTATATATTTACTTATTTAATCTTTAATTCCACAATAATCCTTATTTGTAGATATTTTATTACAATTTTATTAACTTTTTTCAAAAATTTATTTTCAAATTTAGTATATTTTTAATTTATCATACATTTTTTCTCATTTATTTCAAATAATCAAACTATTATCCGTTCTTTCAGCATTTTAAATATACATAAATTCACTTTTTCATATTTTTTCTTCATTCATTAAAATTTGACTTTTTAGATTGTAATCCTTTTACTTTTAATAAATCCATCTAAATTACTCTTATTTTTTAAAAATTTTATTTTTTTAAAAGCTTTTAATAAATAAAACTCTAATTAAAATCCCATCTATAAAAAAAGTATTTTTGACCCTTTAATGGAATTTTTATTATTATTAAATTGTTTTTTTACATAAATCATTCGTGTTTTTTAAAGTGAATTGCTAATTTATTTTCTAACTCCAATCAAAATTAATTTATTTTACAAAACAAAAAAGGTAATACTTAAATTACCTTTTTAAAATTATTTTATAATATGAAATTTTCCAAATTAACCACTTTTCCATATATCCTAGCCTCATCTACTGCAAATGCCATTTTATGACTTTCAATAGATGTTTTAATAGATGTTTGCGATTCTATGCTATTATCTTTTCCACCTACAATATCAACTAAATCTTTAAACTCTAACTCTTTATTTTCTTCTAATTTTATTTTATTTTTTACTACTTCAATTGTTTTTATTTTCTTTTCCACAAGTTCTATAAAATCTTTTACAAGTCTAGCATCTCCACCACCATGCCCCTGCAAACTAAACTTATCTAGTTTTATATCCACACTTTTTTTCTCACCCGATACAAAATCATATACTATTAGTTTATTTGTTTCCATATCTCCAATTATTTCACCATGACTTCCCATAATCTTTATAGTTCTTGAGATAGTATGTGTAAAGGCTATTAAACTAAATGTTGCTGTAACTCCATTATTAAACTCTAGTATACTTACTTGATTATCCATAACATCATTATCACTCTCATGTACACATAATCCATAATCTGTATCATTAAGCGCTTTAATTATGCCTTCATTAGTTTGATTTATTGTTATAACTGTACTTGGCCAATTCCCTATATTATTTAAATATAACTTTTTAGCAGAATATGGACACTCATTTTCAATATCACACTCTAAACATCTATAGCCTGCATCCATTGGTTTATTTTCTTTATTAAAATAACTAAGTGACCCAAAAGAAGATACTTTTGTACATGATGAGCCTGTTAAGTAAAGTAGTATATCCATATCATGACAGCTTTTTGCAAGAATTATAGGACTTGTTTCTATTGAATTTCTCCAATTCCCTCTAACAAATGAATGTCCCATATGGTAATATCCTATGTTTTCTGCATGTTGAATTGAAACAAGCTTTCCTAGCTCTCCCGAATCAATAATATCTTTTATCTTGTTAAAAAATGGACTATATCTTAAAACATGTCCAACAGAAATTATCTTATCACTATATTCTTGTGCAAGTTCTTCCATCTTAGAAAGCTCTTTTCTATCATTAGTCATAGGTTTTTCAACTATTATATGATATCCCTTTTCTAATGCCTTTTTAAATGGTTCATAATGCATATCATCATTTGTAGAAATAATTATAGCATCACAAAATTTTTCATGTTCTAAAAGTTCTTTCCATCCTAAAAATACAAATTCCTCATCAATATTATGATAATCCTTCATATATTTTCTTGATTTTTCTTTTGGCTCTGCAATACCTTTAACCTTCACTTTATCTGAAAAATCCTTTTTAAGTAACTCACCATAAACATCTTTTCCTCTCTGCCCACATCCCACAATAGCTATTTCTATCACATCAAACGCCCCCTATATAAAATCTACTATCTAAATATATTTTTCTATACGATAAATTATTTCAAATAAACAAAATATATAGTTTAACTTTATTGCTATTCTTCTCGATTTTTTGTATTATAAAACAGAACTATATAAGTAGTCATTGCGGACTAACCACTTAGTAATAGTTTTTATAGGAGGATTTATTATGAAAGTATTAGTAGACCAAGACCTTTGTATAAGCTGTGGCTTATGTGAAAAACTTTGTAACGAAGTATTTACTTTTGATGATTATAATTTAGCAGTTGCAATTAATACAGAAATTCCAAAGAAGCATGAGATTGCTACTGAAAAAGCTGTAAGACAATGTCCTGTTAATGCAATAACAGAAGAATAATATAAACTAAACCTTAGAGAATCAAATCTCTAAGGTTTTATTTATTCTCTATTAAATATCCAAGTTCCTCAAGCATATGAAGTATAGGACAAAGTTTTAGCCCTATATCGGTCATTGAATACTCAACTCTTATTGGCACTTCATTATACTGCTCTCTATGTAATATTCCGCTACTAACAAGTTCCTTAAGCCTTCTAGTTAGCATTAAGCTAGAAATCCCATTAAGTCTTCTTTCAAGTTCATTAAACCTTATACTACTCTCATATGGCACAGCCCATAAAATTTTAAGTTTCCACTTCCCTGTAAGTGTTTTTAAAGCAATATTTATTACATCTTCATTCAAATGCTCTTTTTCTTTTATTGTTTCCATCCCTCTATCCCTCCATTACTTACTTTTTATTAAGTAACTAAATAAAAAGTGCGTTCTTGTTACTCTTTTAATTCTTACATATAATTATAGTATAAAGTGTAATGGAATACATTACATTAATTAATCGTAAATATAAAATTGATTTTAGAGAATACTTAATATATATAGAACTAAATTTAAAGGAGAGATAACAAATGAAAAAAATATTATTAATATCAACAAGTCACAATGAAATGAATGGACATCCAACAGGTTTATGGCTAGAAGAATTAGCGCAACCTTACAATGTATTTAAAGAAGCTGGATTTGAAATAGAAATTGCTTCAATCCTTGGTGGAGAAGTTCCAATAGATGTAGTTTCTATTCCTGATGGAGTTCCTACAGAGTATGAGCATGTTATGCCACTTCTTAAAAACACAAAAAAATTATCTGATTTTGCAAATGTAGAATTTGATGCAATCGTATTTGCTGGTGGACATGGTCCATTAACAGATTTTACAAGCACAAAAGAAGTAAAAGATATCATTACATCAACTTACAACAAAGGAAATATAGTTGCTGGTGTTTGTCATGGAGTTGCTGCTTTATTAAACATTAAAGAAAATGATGGAAAATACTTTATAGATGGAAAAACTTTAACAGGATTTACAAATACAGAAGAAGATTTAGCACAGTTATCAAGCCTTGTTCCTTATGCACTTGAAACAGAACTTGTTAAACAAGGTGCAAACTTTGAAAGAGCTGGAGATTTTGTTGAATATGTATCAGTAGATAAAAACCTTATAACAGGACAAAATCCTCAATCAAGTGATAAAATGGCTAAAGTTATCGTTGAAAAGTTAAAATAATTAAAATAAACCTAATTTGCAAATGCAAATTAGGTTTTTATTTTTAAATTCTATTCACCAATCATTAAATCTAAAACACCAATTAATGATTTAGTTTCCCTTATAAGCTCTCTAACAGATGAATTACTTATGTTATCTTGATAATAGTCTATATCATCTGCAAGTCCATCTATAAACTCAAGAGCAGCCTCTGTGCAAGTATGTACAAGTTCATTGCTTTCTATTCTTGCATATCTTTTTTCAATTGCAGCAAATAAATCTTCAGTTCTAACATTTTTATAATCCTCTAAATATTTAAGACCTGAAACTAAAACATCTCTAGCCTCACTTATATCATCTTGGTCTTTAACTTTATCCCCTACAAATTTACGAAGTGCTATTGTTATGTCACCTTTAAATAAATATCTATAATCATCATCTTCCATATCAGGATCATTTTCACTGACCATCATTCTTTTTGCAAAAACATCTGAAACACCAATTCTTCTTTCTCTTATCTTACCACCAATAACTATCATATCTCTGTATTTATAATATCGCATTTAATTTCCTCCTACGTCTTATCTTTTGTTTAAATAATTTAATGAATTTATCAACAACCTCAATCCTGATATTGCTTCTCTTGATAATTCCATATGCTTCTATTATACAACCTAAAATATTATCTATCAAAGGGCTAAATAAAAAAATTATGAAACTCATAATTACACAGAATTAAAATAAATTCATATTAATGCAAATTCATGTTAAACTATAATAACGAATACGAATATTAGAAGATATTAACTTAACATAATTTAAGTTAGTTATTGAAAGGAAATATATAATGAAAAAAACACCAAGACCAATACAATTAGAGAAATTAAAAACTGTATCTGCTAAAAAAGAAGATAAAGATTTACTTTATTTTTACTCAGGTTATGAGTTTAACTTACATCAAATGGGGCTATCTGCTAAAGGAATTCAACTTTGCAGAATAACACCTTTAAACTTTGATAATATGTTACTTAAAACTTTCTGTAAGAAAACTTTCCCAGCTAAAGGTTTTTCTACAATAGAAAATAACAATGTAAGAGACTTCTTAAAACTTACATTTGATGAAATGGATAGAATCAAAGCTAAAAAAGCTGCTGCTGTAAAAGCTTATAAGAAAGCTTTAAAAGAAGGAACTCTTCCAGAAGAAGTTGTTGTAGTAAAAGTTGAAAAACCAAAAAGAGTACATAATGACAAACCTTATGTTAGAAACAAAGTTGAATCAAGAGAGCAACCTAAAGTTTCAGTTAACTCATACTACACAAAAGATGATAAAAATTCATCTAATAGAAATAGTGATGAGAGAAAATCTTACGACAGAGATGACAAAAAATCTTATGGTAGAGATGATAAAAAGTCTTACGGTAGAAGTAATGACGAAAGAAA
>NZ_CAMQRY010000095.1 GCF_947036855.1 uncultured Clostridium sp. | reverse complement strand
TTGTTATTGCCCAGTCTTCATCTCTACATTTATCCCAACCCGAGTAATTATATACTGAATATTCTTCCTCATACTCCCAAGCACATATTTCTTTTGCTTCATCTTCACTCATAATTCTTAAATACAAATTAAACTCCCCCAAGCTATTAATTTTTATTTCCCTAAAAGTAAATCTCTAACTTCCATAAGTGCAAATCCAAGTAAATTCTCACCCTTCCATTTATTCGGATTAGTTGCATCTTTATCACTTTCATTCATTCCAATACCCCAAACTTTATCATAAAGACTTGCTTCAACTATAACCTTATCACCAGTCCCAATTAAAAATTCCTTTAACTCTTCATTTTGTGAAAACTTATGTAAATTTGCTTTAACTACTATTTTATATTTTTGATTATTCCAAATTTCTTCATCAAAATTTTTAACCATTCTTCCAAGAATTTTAATCCTTGCTTGTTCTGATGTTTCTAAAATTTCTAAAAGAATATCAACATCCTCAAACACTTTAGCTTTTTCAGCCATCATATACTGCTCGGCACAATTATATATAATTCCATCAATATTAAAACTTACTTTATACCATTGACTAAAACAGCTTTTTCTTATAACATCATTTTCTTTGACCCTATGCCCCCAAAATAATATGCACTCCATATTCTTATCATTCTTATATTGCTCTTTAATTCCCTCTAAATTATATTTCATATACCCTCCCAAACTCACATTTATTAACATATTATAACATTTTTTTATGAATTATATTTTAACTTACTTTAAAAGAATTATCTCATATTACTTCTAGACACTATTAAATAATTTTCTTGATTATAATATTAAAAAAATACATAAAAAAGAGCTAACCAAAACTGGTTAACTCTTTCTAAAATTTTAAGCATTTTTTTCTGCTTGTCTTTCTATATAATTATGAATTCTTTCTTTATTCTTTTTAACAACAAAAAGAAGTATAAAGTAAAGAATAATTATTCCCCCAATTATTATAGGATTTTGTGTTAAAAACCCTAAGAACATAAGTCCTGCAATAGGTTGAGCCATCATATTAAAACTTGTTATCATAACTGCCCCAGCAGGAATAGCTATCCCTGCAAGAATTGCTGCATGTGTATAAATTGGTGCTATTGCACTACACATATATAATCCAAGTGAATACCAAATTGCTCCTACAATAATTGTCTTAAGCATATTTCCCTTTGTCATAGCTACAAGAGCTTCAACCATAAATGGTAATGCTATTAAATCTACCATTGGTAAAGTTTTATTCCCTGGAAGAATTAAAGCCATAATTACTATTATAGGAATAAGTAATGTACCAGAAATTAAAGTTGCTGGCTCTCCATAACCTGCTGCATCATCAATTCCAATATACCACTCTCTAGGTTTTCCTTTTCCCTTACTTTTCTCTAGACTTTCATTAACTTTATCTGCCATAGGCGTAAATGCTTTTCCAAAAATCCCTGCAACTTTTGGGAAAATCATCATAAGTGCTGCAAGTGCAATTCCAAGCTTTGTAATTTGTCCCCAAGCAGCCATTGTATCAAGTCTTTTTAGATTTCCAAGAATCCCTATAAATATCCCAAGTATAAGACCTATAGTTCCAATTTCTCCAAAAACTCCAAGCTTCTCTTTAAGTTTTTCTGGATGAAACTTTAATTTATTAAACCCAAGTTTATTAAAAATAGGATCTAACACATATAAAAGTACTGTAACCTCTGTATTATGCATTGATATAATCGTACAATTAGGATAGTTATAATATCTTGACCACCTCTTACATATAACCTCAATATTTAGAACTGTGTATAAGAGTATCACAAGCATGAAAAGAATTGATAACCATATATTATTAGTTGCAATATATAACATTACACCCCAAATCATATATGTATAATTCAACCATAAATCTGATGGCATAAATATATTGGTGAATCTTGTAGCAAAAAGAATTAACTGAACTACTAGTGCAAATGCAAATAGCATTAATCCCACCTTGCTTGAATAAGCTATAATAGCTGTTGTCTGCCACCCTAAATCTAAAACTGGTAAATTAATACCTGTTGAGTGTACAAGTTGCTTTACAACAGGCATAATAATTGGTGTAAATGCTCCAATAAGCATCATAAACCCCTGCAGACCAACTCCAGCATAAAGTCCTGACATGAAAGATTTTTTATTATTCATTCTTAGTGCTTTGCATACTATAAAAATAAGAACCGGTAAAAAAACTGGCGCTCCAAAAACACTAAAGAAATCTTTTATATTCTGTAAAATCATTTTTCCCTCCTCATTTGTTAAGCGATAAAATTAAATTCTAAAAGGGGATATCCCATCCCTTATTAGTATATATCTTATCAAAATCATTATACTTTCAAACCATTCCGAGTGTTTTACTCGTATTTCTAATCTATAATACCACTTTTTATACTAAATGTTAAATTTACATAAAAAATTATGATACCCTAACTTAGCATATCGTACTAATGGAAAATAGCATTAATACTTTTTGTATTAATGCTATCTAAATTTCTATAATTAAATTTTATATCCCGTAAATTTCTTTTATAAAAAATCTCATTGCTTAAAAAGCTGCAAAAGCTCCTGCTGCAAACATAATTACCATTCCTATTGCTGCTATAAAACATACCACTCTAACAACTGTGCTATGTTCACCTCTTTTGTTTTTCTTAGTAGCCATACTTCATCCTCCTGTTTTCTCTTTTCTATAATTCTAACATATCATAATTTACTAAAAGTGTAAAATTAGCTTCATATACTAAAGCAACAATCTACAAGTAAACAAATTATAATTCCTAGATTATCAAACTCTTCATCTACTATATGTATCTCATAAAAATCATTTAATTTAAATCTTTTTTTATAAATACTACTGCAAACTTTAAAATCTTTATTAAAAATATTAAATTCTCTAGCCATTATATTTCCATCTATACTATAAATATTATTTTTAAACTTAACCTGTAAACTCGGTTTTGATAGTAATTTCTTATCTTGTGAAATATTCATTTTTTCCTCACCAAGTTTAACTTCAAATTCCTTAAATAATTTACCATTCTTTTTATTTATCTCAAAAACTTCATTTTCAAATAAATCATAAGCTTTTAACCTATATTTTATATTTATAAAATTACCAATAAATCTTTCTATAATTATTAAATTTTTAGTTCCCTGCACTTCCATAATCTTATTTTTACTATTATCATAAATAGTATACAATTTTTTAAAACTCCACATATTTTGCTTTACATAATAAATTCCCAATAAATCATCACCTTACACTTTGATATTATATTTATTGTAAATTTATCTGTAAACTAAAAAAGTAGCCTATTTTACATAGACCACTTTAACTCACTTAAATATTTCCACATATATAATTATATACAGCACCTATTTTTCCTGAATTATTGAAGTACGCACAGTTATCAATTTTCCATCTAGCAGAATAAATATTTATACTTGCTACATGTTTTCTTACATCATTAATAACTTTATCAACACTGCTTACCCCACCCCCTATAAGTATTTTATCAGGATCAAATGCAAATCCAAGATTAGCTATTGCAAGACTTAAATTTCTAACCCAACTTTCATAAACATCTATAACATCTTGATTTTCTTTTTCTATCATCTCAAAAATCATTTTTCCATCTAAATCTTCTTTATCCATATTAAGTACCTCTGCAACCTGTCTAACTAGTGAATAAGTTGAACAATGATAGCTTGTAGTTTTAGAATTTTTAATTTCTTCTTCGCCTGAGTTAAACATCATATATCCAAATTCACCTACAAAAAATCTATTACCAGCATAAAGTTTATTATTTATAATAACTCCACCACCAATTCCTGTTCCTATAGTTACACAAATGAAATTCTCTGCATCAACACCATTACCAATCCACTTCTCTGCTAAAGCACAACAATTAGCATCATTTTCAACTGCAATATTAATACCAAGTCTTTCATATAAAATCTCTTTTATATTAATTCCTGCAAGCACTGGAACAGCTCCGCCTTCTATAATTAAACCATTCTTGCCATCCACTCCGCCTGGAATACTAAGACCAACTCCATCTATATTATCAAATTTATCTATAATATTAGTAATTAACTCTAAAAATTTATTTAAATCATCATTTATTGTTTTAACTTCACCAATTTGTGAAATATCTTCAATTCCAAATTCATTAAATATTCCATATTTTATATTAGTTCCCCCAACATCAATTCCTAAATATTTCATGATATTTCCTCCCACAGCTAATTTTCTTCTCTATATTATATATACTACAGTGGAATCACTAACTATTCCAAAATATTCTTTAAACATTTTTTAAACTCTTTATAATTATTTAAAAAGAACTTTAAAATCACTAGTTCTTTTTAAATAATACCAAATTAAGTATAAAACATTTTGCATGTTATTTATAAATACTTTAAATTCTATTTAATATAGAATTTAAATACTCAAACTTAATTTCTTGCTTATCATCTACAATTCTATCAACCATTTTAAAAATTTCTAAAAGATCTTTTATATTTTGACCATTATTTAAGTTATCTAATTTAATTTTATTTGAGTTATCACATTCTTTATTCTTTAATTGATATTTATTATCTTCAATAAACATTCCTGTTTCTAGTTCTATAATATCTGTAAAAACCTCTCTTCTAAGCCATTTCCTAAACTCTTTACCAACTGGCATATGTGCATAATTTATAAATCCAAGTAAACCTTCCTTATACAATATCGTTAAGTGTTTTATATGTTCTCCATTACTAATTGGCGTTCCACCTGCCCTCTTAATAAGTTCTTTTATTTCTGTGTTATATAATACATCATAATCAATGCCTAATTCAAACTCCTCACTTACTATGCATTGATGTATAGCTTTAGGTCTATCTATATATTCCAGAACTTCAGCTACCTCAATACCTATCCAACACTGCTTTTTCTTCCAAATAAATGTATAAAATTTATAACCTTTAAAAGTTTTAACTACTACACCATTAGTTTTACTTTCACATACCTCATGAGTTATCCCTAAAACTTCTTCCATATCTGAATAACTTAATTTACTTCTATACCTTAAAAATTCATTTAATCCATTCTCATAAAACAATATAAGTCTTGGTGACTGCCTAAATTGAGTTATTCCATTATCAGATAACTCTTTTTTAAATTTTCTTAATTCCTCTTTTGATAAAAGCTCATAATCTTCACCTTTTAATAAATTCTTTGCAGTAATAAAATAATTTACTATTTTTGATGGATTTTCATACTCTAAATGTTTAGCAATATCTATAGCAACCCAAACTTTTTTCCCATTCCAATTACTTTCTGTCATATTATTAATTAAAATATCTATAAATTTATTTAGTAGATTTTTTATATTCTATAATTTATATCTAATTAATATTACCTACATATCTACTCTAAATTTTTCTTATAACCTAGTATATATGTGAATTTACCTAATAGATATAAAAAGGAAGTGACCTTATGAATAAGAAAAAAATCATTTTAACAACTTTAACTCTTACCTTAGTAGCACTTAGTTCTGTCTTAGCCTACTCATATATAAGCCCTAAATCTAATGCTAAGAATAATGAAATAACTAATAAAGCTAATAGTGATGAAACTACTAATATGAAAAATAAAAAAGATAGTTCTACTTTAGTTGAAGATACTTTTGGTACAAATCTTACACCATTTGAAGATGGATTAACTAGAGAATCCATAAATGGATACTACAAAGTTGAAAGAGAGTCTGGACAAACAGCTTATGCTAAAATGAATGATGATGGTTTATCAGAATTTAAAACTTTAGGTAATGGTAGAGCTAGTATATCTTTTTATATGTTTACACCTCTTGATACTGATTCAATCGATACCTTTAACTATCAGCTAGAAGGTGAGATGACAAATTCATCATTTACTAAAATAAATTCTAGTGAGATGGTTGCTGTGCAACCAAACTTTAATACTGAAGATAACTCATTAATTTATAAACGTATATCAAAAGAAGAATATGAAGAAGGTTCTGCTAAGATATTAACTAGAAGTTATAAATTTGAAGCTTTAGGTGACTATTATTTTGGAAATCGAGGTATGATTGGTACAATGTCAAAAGTTGAAGATGTTTTAAGAATAGATGGAGAAGATTTTAAACTTATAAAATCACTTGAATCTGATGATATGGTTATTGCTAGTTTATATGGTCAAACTTATAGTTATGAAATTTATAATAAATCTAATAAGCTTGTTAAATCACTTGGAAAACTACACCAAAATTAATTTTATAAATCTATAAAGAACTTGTTTAATATTTTTATTAAATAAGTTCTTTATGTTATACGTATTAAATTTGAGATGATTTATTTTTAATAAATCTTTAACCTAGATATATAATAAAATTTACAAAAAGGATTTTTAAAATGAATAAAATTAAAATGTCTAGAAAAGAAATTTTATCAAGTATGAAAATGTCAAAGGCTGCTCTAAAAATAGGAACACCTACAGCAATTTCATCACTTGCTAGTATTATGTACAATATCATTGATACTATTTTTATAGGAAAATATGTTGGAGTTATTGGAATTGCTGCTGTTTCTATATTTCTCCCTGTACAAATGATACTTTCAGGAATTGCCTTACTTTTTGCAGCAGGAATGGGGTCTTATATCTCAAGAGAACTAGGAAAGAAAAACTATGAATTAAGTGAAAGATGTGTTGGTACTCTTATTGCTTTTCTTGGTATAGCCTCAATTATTTTAGTAGTTATAGGACTAATTTTCACAAGAAATATTGTAGAGCTTTTTGGTGCTAAAACTATTGTAATACATGATGCTACTACCTTTGGAAAAATAATGTTTGTAGGAACTTTAGTTTATCCTCTTTGCATTGCTTCTAATAATGTTATGGGAGCACAAGGAGATACTCACTACTCTATGCGTGGAACTATGCTTAGTATTATCTCAAATATTCTTTTAGATATTCTATTTATAGTTATCTTAAAATGGGGGATTTTTGGTGCTGGGCTTTCAACTACTATCTCTAAATTTATAAACTTCTTCTATGTTCTTTATTATTTTAAATTTAAATCATTCTTAAAGATAAAACTTAAGTTTATAAGATGTAAATTTAAGTTCTTGAAAAAAGGTTTACCAGTTGGATTTTCAACATTTACAAATCAATTTGCTAGTAGCATGGCACTAATGATTTTAAATAGAGTTTTATTTTCTCTTGGTGGAAACTATGATATCGCAGTTTATGGAATAGTCTATAAACTTACATCCTTTATAGAGGTATCTGCATCTGGATTCACAAGAGGATGCCAGCCACTTATGGGATTTAATCATGGTGCTAAAAATATCAAAAGAGTAAAAGAAGCTATTTCATGGGGAATAATTTACTCATCTATATTCATGCTGATTGCTACAATAATTATGATGATTTTTTCAAAAGATTTAGTAAGCTTATTTACAACTAACTCTTCTATAATTGATTATTCATCTAAAGTGCTTATTATAGTGCTAATTGGGACACCACTTCTTGGTGTATATCTTATGATTATTTCATATTATAGAGCTATAGGAAAAGCTGCTGAATCACTCATTCTATCATTATTAAGACGAGTATTATTCTTCTTACCATTTTTATATTTACTACCATATACATTCCATCTTGGACTACTTGGAATTTGGATAGCCTTGCCTTTAGCAGATGGATTATCTGGATTAACTAGTGGTATTGTACTACTTGTCAAAAATAAAAAAAGAAAAATTTCTTATAAATAAATCAAATTTAAGTTATTATTATTATAGTAACAATAAAATTAATTTATAGAGTAAGGGGATTAATATTATGCCAATGTTAAAATTTAGAGGAATCAGTATCGATGAAGTAAAAAAAGAAAGCAAATTTTTAGTAGATAGACTAGCAGAAGTTATTGACTGTCCTAAAGATTATTTCACATTAGAAATGATAGAAAGTTCTTATATTTTTGATGGTGAATTTTCTCCACAACCTAGTATGATTGAAGTTTCTTGGTTTGATAGAGGACAAGATGTACAAGATGTAGTTGCAGTTATCTTAACTGAACACTTCAAGAAAGATAGAGAATGTTTAGATGTTTTCTTTAATAAATTAAACACTAATGATTACTATGAAAATGGAGAGCATTTTTAAATCTAAAACAAAAGACTTTAGCTGTGAGCTAAAGTCTTTTTGCTTATTTAAACTTCTAATTTTGTTATTGCCTCTTTAAGATCTTTAACAATAAACTTAGGCTTATCAGTAAGTTCTTCAACAACTTTATTAAATCTATTTACCCAAATTGTATTAAATCCAAACTTAGCAGCACCTGAAATATCCCATCCATTAGATGAGAAAAATGCTACTTCATCATTCTCTACATTTATTTTGTAATTAATCATTTTATAAACATTCTCACGCGGCTTAAATTTTTCTATATCTGCAACAGATACAATATTATCAATATACTTAGTAAGCCCTGCACTATCAACAGCTCTAAGTAACATATCATAAGAACCATTAGATAATATAACTGTTCTAATTTCTCGCTCCTGAAGTTCCTTTAATACTTCAACAACCTCATCATATGCTGATAATTCATTATATAAATTCATAAGCTCGGCTTCTAAAGAATTTTCTAATCCATGAGTTTTCATAGCATATTTTAGAGCATCTCTTGTAACATCATAAAAATCTTTATAATCATCCATAATTTCTCTAAGGAAACTATATTCCAGTTGTTTAGCTCTCCAAAGATTAGAAAACTCTTCATAATCCTTACCTATTTTATCACTTAACTTTCTACTAGCTGAATGAACATCAAATAATGTTCCATATGCATCAAAAACGCAAACTTTTATGTTTTTCATATTTCTACATCCCCTTTTATAAGTTCATTCCATTTCCACTATTTATAATAACACAAAATTATCTATATTTATAAACATCTAAATTAAGATAATTCTTATGTATATACCTGTATTGAAACCAAATTTCATAAACTTAATGTAAAAACTCAAAACATATATTTATATTCTATCTAAAAGTTTGCTTAAATAAGCAACTTTTAATGATTCATTTTCATCAACTATTTTATCAACAGTATTAATTAGACCTAAAATATCAGATAAGCTATCCTTATTTTTGATATTATCCACAGCATCTTTAGATAAGTTATCCCTTTTAATACTAAACTTATTATCACTCATAGTATTACCAACTTCTAAATCTATAAGTTCACTAAATAC
>NZ_CAMQRY010000094.1 GCF_947036855.1 uncultured Clostridium sp. | reverse complement strand
CAAGTAGTATATTACTATAAAGTTATATCCTACCTATAAATATCTAGTAAATATTCAAAAATATATCATTATAAAAACAAAACCATTATAAATTAAAAAATCTATTCTCCATTTAGCAAAGATGCTTTAAAATAAGAGATAAAAGACTTAATTAATTTAAACAAAAGATAATAAGGAGTTTATAATGGACAAACTTACAGCTCTTAAAATATATATAGTGGCACTTATAATTATTGCCACATTTATTCCCTTTGGTCAGGTTAATATAATAATTCCTGTTGCATCTATACTTTTAGTCCCTTCTCTTGCAACTGATGACTATAAATCTGATAGCATTAAAAATATAATAAAATTATTTAGTACATTTTTAATACTATCAATTTCAGCTTCAATTATTGGACTAAATCTTTATATTGGAATTTTCATAACCTTTATTGTAGTTTTTTCTATTTACTATCTTTATACATATGAAGATAAAAAATCTAAGGCTATAAGTTACATACTCTACTATGTTTTAATTTTATCTATTCCAATTAATAAAGATGAAATTCCACTTAGACTTACAGCTTGTATTTATGGAGCAATTATCACAGTAGCTTTATACTACACTTTATCTAAGATTAATCTTTTCAAAACAGCAGACTTAACTATTGAAGATGCTTACGACAATTTAAATACTGCAATACTTTTAAAGATTCAAAATGATAATTATTATGATTTTATTTTAAAAGCTCTATCAGAAAGCGTTATAGCTGATAGTATTTTAATAAGACAACTTCATAAGTTTTCTAAAAATAATGATATTACTATAAAAAAAGAGATTACTTTAGACCTTATGAAATCACTTGCTAGTATCATAAATAAAACTGAAGATACAAATGTTTTAAGAGATATTTCAAAAATCCTTAAATGGGTTATAAAACTTTATAAAGATGATATTGATATAACTGAATTTAAAGAAAATATATCAGCTAATATATATTTATCAAGTGGCTATGAAAATTCATTAATAAAAAAATATATAGCTACCTTTTTAGAACTTTATGAAAATGATGTTTTAAACACTAATGAAAGATACGGTAGACATTATATAAAAAGTGTTATAAAAAAATATGATACTACTTTCAATTTAAATACTACTTTTGCAATGAATATGGATTCACTTAAATTCAATATTGCTATCAAAGGCTCAATACTTATAACAATAGTAACCTTTATCATATATACCTTTAATTTATCAGAAGGAAAATGGATTTTATATACTGTAGCAGTAACATATCTCCCATTCACTGGTACAGGCATAAAGAAAATTAAAGCTACTGTTCTTGGGCTAATACTTGGATTTATATTATTAAACTTAGTTTTAATATTTGTCGATTCTAAATTATTGATATTAATTTTAATACTTATAGGTGGATATTTAGCACTCACTATAACTTCATATAGCAAGCAAATCATTCTTACTACATTTTGTGTTGTAGCATCTAGCTCTATGTTTAATAGCTTTTCATATAATACACTTGGAATCAGTAGATTTATATATGTAATAATTGGTGGACTTCTAACTTATATGACAACTAAATATATCTATCCTGTAAAAGTAAAACAAAAAATTAGAAATATATATAAATCATATATAAAACTAAATGAAGAAATACTAAAAAATATAGAAGAAAAATCAGTTGAAGAACTATTCAACGAAATTCAAAGCAAAAAGAAATCAGCACCTACTATGACATCATCTGAAATTCTTATTGTATATAGAATACTCCTTATGAAAAGCAGATTTTTAAGTAGCTACCTTAAAACAAAATATGCTGAAAGATTTGATATAAAAGAAACTCTAATAATTGGTGATTATAAAAATATAGCTAGAATAGAAGATGAAAATATCATACTTAAATTAAATGAAATCCCTCTGAGTTATAGTAAATCATCACTTATTGAAAACTTAAAAGAATTCAATAAGCCAGTAAAAAAAGCTAAAAAAGAAGTTAAGCAAAAATAACCATTTGCTTAACTTCTTTTTTCCAAACATATAAAACACTTTTAAATTCTACTCTAAATATAACTCTGCTATTTTAAAATCCATTAAACTATCTATATCTATAGACCTTTCTTTTGGCATTATATATGCAAAACTATCCTCTTCATAAAAGGTTTTATACTTTTTATAATACTCAATACTTGCTATGTATATAGCACCATTTAATCTATATTCTTTTTTAAAATCCTGCCGTCTAACAAACTTTAAATCTTTCATAAACCCACTCATTGATTTTGTTTCATCTAATATAATATTTAAATTTGATGAATGCTCAACTTCACATACACTAACTACAGCTTTAGCTTTTTTACTTATTAATAATTCCATAGCTTGTACTATATCATATTCATTTCTTAGTGGTGATGTTGGTTGAAGTAATATAAAATAATCATATACTTCTCCCATTCCTTCTAGTTTTAAAATACAATCTAATATAACATCTACTGTACTTACATTATCTCCTGATAATTCTACATCTCTTATAAAAGGTATATTTGCACCATATCCTTTAGCTATTTTTGCATATTTTTTAGAATCTGTAGATACTATTATTTTCTCAAATATCCCACTTCTTTTTGCTGATTCTACTGTATATCCTATAAGATGCTTATTATTTAACTTCTTTATATTTTTATCTTTAAGCTCCTTTGAACCACTCCTAGCTGGTATTATTCCAAGTATTTTCTTTCCCTTAAACATAATATTTAACCCTCTCACCCTAATTTATAAATCATAAAATCTTTTTTTTATATCTATATTTTCTATTCTCATTTTAATAACTTCAATTATCTTGCTAGATACTATGCCATCTCCATATGGATTTATGGAATCTTTTATCTTCACTTTAAATTCTTTTGATAAACCATATCTTATAGCTTTTACTATCTCATCATATCTACATATACAATTTATAGTTGTTTCACTTTGTATTCTTCCTTTTTGCCTATCACCAATATTTATAGTTGGAACTCTAAAACTTGGTGCTTCTATAATCCCACTTGATGAATTTCCAATAACTAAACTAGCATATTTCATTGCACTTAAATAATTTAACTGCCCCATAGATATAAATGCTAGTGTATTTTCTTTATGCTTTTCTACATATTCATCTATCATTTTATTTATAATTCTTCCATCTGTATCTGAATTCGCCTTTGTAAATATTATTTTTGCATCTTCTATTTTATCTAATGCGAGTAATAAATTTTTAAATTGATTTTCAGAAGAAATATTATCTAAAGTTACTGGATGAAAAGTTACTAAGAATATCTTTTTATCAAACTTTAAGTTAAGTTTTTCTTCTATCTCTTTCTTACTTAATAATTTTAGATTTTTTATATTTTCTATTCCAATAGCTCCAACATTATAAACATTCTTTGGATTTTCTCCTAGTTGAATAACTCTCTTTCTATATATCTGTGTACTTGTAAAATGCAAAAAAGACATCTTTGTTATAGAATGTCTTATAGCTTCATCTATTGCACCTTCAGTAGTTTCTCCACCATGAATATGAGCTATAGGTATTTTTCCAATCATAGCAGATGTAGCAACTGCAAGCATCTCATATCTATCACCAAGTATTACTACAATATCAGGCTTTAACCTATCAAAAACCTCTGCAAAACTTATCATTGCAAGTCCCATAGATTTTGAAATGCCTACTGCTGTATCTGAACTAAGGAGTATTTCAACTTTCTCAATATTTACATAACCATCTTTAACTATAGAATCATAAGTCATTCCAAACTCAGGTGATAAATGCATTCCCGTAACTATTAATTGTAGTTTAAATTCCTCTTCTAAAATAACTCTATCTATTAATGGTTTTAATAAACCATACTCTGCCCTTGTTCCTGTTACTATACAAATCTTCTTCATAATCATATAAACTCATCTTTCTCATAATTTTTAGTTGCAATGCTTCCTATAACTTCATTCCACCTCATAGGTGATATACCATTTGCAGGTCTTTTCACTGTAATATCACTTTCTAAAATAATATCACCTTTTTTAATACTTCTATCTGCCACTATGCTTTTTCTAACTACATCTTTATTTTTAAGTTCAGACTTAGAAGGCTTCTTTACTCCATCTCCAAGTGCTAACTCTATATTTCTTATTGATTTAACCATCTGCTCAAGCTCCACAGGATTTAAACTAGATTTATGGTCTGGACCAATCATATTTTTATCTAAAGTAAAATGTTTTTCTATAATACTTGCACCAAGTGCTACTGCTGCTATTGATATTTCTATTCCATTTGTATGATCTGAATAACCAACCTTTACTTTAAAAGCACTTTCTATTGTTTTCATTGCCCTTAAATTAACATCTTCCATTAATGTTGGGTACTCTGTATTACAATGCAAAACAGTTATATCCTCTGCATTATTCTCATATAAAATATCCAAAGCTTCTTCTATCTCTCCTAAAGTTGATATTCCTGTTGAAATTATTATAGGTTTCCTAAGACTTGCTACCTTTTTTAAATATGGATAATTAGTTATCTCACCTGATGATATTTTAAATATTGTCATACCCAAACTTTCAAGTTCGTCTATGCTATCTAAATCAAATGGTGTTGATAAAAACATTATATTTTTCTGACTGCAATGCTCTATCAATATTTTATGTGTATCCATATCAAGTTCTAATTTTTTAAGCATCTCAAATTGATTCTCTTCTATCTCTGAATTATTAATTTGGTATTCTGCTTTTTGTGCATTTTTACAAACTAACTTTTCTGCCTTAAATGTTTGAAACTTTATAGCATCAACACCACACCTACTAGCTTCATCTATAAGTTTTATTGCATTATCTATACTCCCATTATGATTTACACCTGCTTCTGCTATAATAAAAACCCTATTCATTTATACCAACCTCCCTACATGGATTTCCATAGGCTTTCTTATATGAACCAACATCCTTAGTAACAACACTTCCAGCACCAATTATTGTTCTCTCTCCAATCATAATACTCTGAATAATTACTACTCCTGCTCCAATATGTGAACCACTTAAAACCTTAGAGTCACCACAAACAACACTCCCTGTTGCAACATGAACAAAATCACTAATCTCAACATCATGTTCAAGTATACTCCCTGTATTTACTATTACATTTCTACCTATTCTCACACCTGAATTAACAATACTACCTTTTCCAATAAACACACCTTCAGATATTGTGCTATCATCTGAAACTATGGCAGTATTATCAATAATATTTGGAAATATAAATCCAATACTTTTTATATACTTATATAAATTTTCTCTTTTAGCTGTATCACCAATACTCCCAAGAGTAATAAATGCATATTTACACTCTTTACTAAATATCTCCTGCGCTAAAAAATCATCACCAATTATTTTAATATTAGATATATACATCCCTATCTTTTCACTCTTATCAAGAATACCCACTATATTAAACTCACCTTTTGATTTAATTGAGTTTATCACACTTTTACAGTGCCCACCTCCACCAATCAAAACAATATTTTTCATACCTATCCCTCTAATCTATCTATCATTTTTTTCATTTCATCAACTTGTCCCATATCCATCCAACAATCCTCAGATATTGAATACACACCTACACTCTTTCCCTCACATCTAAGTTTTTCAATTAAAGTTGGGAAATCCAAAAACACATTAACCTCTATCTTATCTAAGACTTCTGCCTCTACAACATACATCCCCGTATTAGTTAAAAATGTATACTCTGGTTTTTCAACTATACTATCAATCTTGCCTTTATCATTTAAATTAACAACACCATATGGAATAATCAAATTTTTCTTAGCACAAATCATTGTAATTATATTATTATTTTCCTTATGATATTTATAAATCTCTTTATAATCTGCATCAATCAAAACATCACAATTTGATAGAAAAAAAGTTTTATTAATCTTATTCCTAAGTAAATATAATCCTCCACCAGTTCCAAGTGGTCTATCTTCCACTATATGATTAATAGTATAAGCTTTCTCAATTTCATCAAAATATGATTTAATCATATCTTTTTTATAATTAACTGTTAAATAATACTCACTACACCCAATATCATTAAACTTATTTATTATCCTCTCCACTATAGGTATATCACCAATAAGAATAAGTGGCTTTGGTAATATCTTTGTATATGGATATAATCTTGTCCCCTTACCACCTGCCATTATCACTACTGGCACATTTAATCTTCCTTTTTCAGAATAACTCCTACTTATCTTACTCCCTTCCATATATCTACCTCACTTTAACTTGTAGATTTTTTATAACATCTACCACCCTATAAACATCCTCTTCCTTTAGATTGCTACTGCATGGTATATTCAAAATTTTCTTTATTAACTTTGGAGCATTTGTTATTTTATATCTCTCTGATTTAATATACGGCAATTGTTCACTAATTAACCCCCAAATAGGTCTTGTCTGAATATTTTCCTCTTCTAAACATTTTAAAAGTGTATCTCTACCCATTCCAAACTCTTCTTCATCTATAATCAAAGAATAAAACCAATAATTTGCATCAACATCTTCTTTAAAATCTAATAACTCTAAACCTTTAATATCTTGAATTAATTTCCTATACAACTCATAATTCTTTTTCTTAACATTAATAAACTTATCTAGCATTTCTATCTGAGCTAGTCCAACAGCTGCTTGTAAATTTGTCATTCTATAATTAAATCCAACCTCATTATGAATATAAAACAATTCATCATCCTTAGCCTGAGTTGATAAATACCTAGCCTTCTTTAAATCTTTTATATCCCTTGCAACAAGCATTCCACCTCCACCAGTTGTAATTATTTTATTTCCATTAAAAGAATAAACTCCAAAATCTCCTATTGTTCCAGCAAACTTACCTTTATAAACTCCACTATTAAACTTAGAACCTAAAGCCTCTGTTGCATCTTCTATAACCTTTAAATTAAAAGTCTTAGCTAAAAACATTATCTTCTGCATATCTGCTATATTTCCAAACACATGAACTATAACTATAACCCTTATATGCTTATTGCTTTTTTTATTAATAAGCCTACCATCTATAAATTCACACTCAGTTTTACAAAACTCATATAATTTTTCCATATCCATATTAAGCGAATCATCACAATCCATAAATATAGGCTCTGCCCCTACATACCTAACTGGATTCACAGCTGCAATAAATGTTAAAGTTGGCACAATAACTTCTGAATTACTATCCACACCACTAAGCAGTAAAGATAAATGAAGCCCTGCTGTACCACTTTGACAAGCCACTGCATCATTACTCTCAACATATCTTGCTAAATATTCCTCAAACTTATTTATATAGGCTCCCCCTGTAGAAACCCATTCTTTTTCTATAGCATCTGTAACATACTTAAGCTCATTACCCCTTAAATTTGGAACAGAAAGTGGTATAAACTTCTTCATAACAAAACTCCCCTTAAACTTTTTAAATTAAATATTATATATATTAGATTTATATCTCTTTAAATTCTCTTCATCTCTAAACCACTCAATAGTTTCTTTTATCCCCTCTTCAAAAGTATATGCACTCTTCCAATTAGTTAATCTTTTTATCTTCTCATTAGAACCAAGAAGTCTATTAACCTCACTATTCTCTGGTCTTAACCTCTGCCCATCACAAACTATCTTAGCCTTTGGATTAATCTGCTTAATCAACTCATTTGCAAGCTGCTCAATTGAAATCTCCTGCTGAGTTGCAATATTTATTTCCTCACCAATTGTCTTATCAGAATTTGCAATCTCAATAAATCCCCGAGCAGTATCCAAAACATAATTAAAATCCCTTGTTGGTGATAAAAAGCCAAGCTTAATCTCACTTTCTCCAGCAAGTAACTGAGTTATAATAGTTGGAATAATAGCCCTAGCAGACTGCCTTGGACCATATGTATTAAATGGTCTTACAATAGTAATAGGCATATTAAAACTTCTATAAAAAGACTCCGCTATTCTATCAGCACCTATCTTTGTTGCTGAATATGGTGACTGCCCCTGAAATGGATGGCTCTCATCAATCGGAACATACTTTGCAGTTCCATAAACCTCTGAAGTAGAAGTAACCAAAATCCTCTTAGTACCAAGCTCCCTAGCAGCCTGTAAAATATTCAAAGTTCCCTTTATATTTGTATCCACATAAGAATCTGGAGAATGATAACTAAAAGGAATTGCTATAAGTGCAGCTAAATGATACACAACATCCACCCCCTTCATAGCCTCCCTAGTCCCATTTGGATCTCTAATATCCCCTGAAAAAATTTCTATCTTATCTAAAATATTCTTAGGTAATGCATCAAGCCACCCCCATGAATTAAAAGAATTATAATACACAAATGCCCTAACATCATATCCATCCTTTATCAGTTCCTCAACTAAATGACTACCAATAAAACCATCTGCTCCTGTAACTAAAACTTTCCCCATAAACTCATCCCCCTTTCCCTCTACTATTTATAAAATATTTAAATTTCAAACTAAAACTATCATCTTTTCTATATTTAATAATATGTTTCTAATAATATTAACTAGAACTATCCATTTATTTTAGACGCCAAAAAGCTATGTTAGATTTTCTAACACAGCTAAAACTTTTTCTAATTTAACTTTACCAGCTAAGACTTAAATCACCAGAATTAAAACTCTCATACAATTTAGTTATAATCGGATCAAAAATATCTTTATCCTTAATAGGAGATTTTATTGTAAAACTATTAGTTGATCCACTTCCTACTTTCGTACAATGATAGTATGTGCTACTCCCCTCATTCCAAGTAATAACAAATGATGTTTTTCCTAAAAACTTATATCCAACTCCAGATGTACTACTTAACATTTCATTATATAATGACTGTGTAGTGTCATTTAGTACATTATTACTTCCCCAAATACTTAAAGAAGCACTTCTATCTACTGTTTCAATAGTTACCCCATCACCATTTTGTGGATATTCTGTTTCTGTCAAAAATGATGGGTACTGAATAGAAAATCCATACCTACCATTAACATATGTTTCATAATAAAAATTCCCATAACCACTATTACCTTGATTACTATCATTCAATTTATTTTCTGCTTCTAAACTTTTTTTCTTTTCTTCAAGAACTTTTAACTCTTCTTCTAATATTTTTTTTGCTTTCTCATCTTCAAGTTTTTTAACCTCTGCTTCAAGCTTTTTCTTTTCAGTTAATTTATTTTCTTCTTCTACAACTATTTCTTTATCTACTTCATTACCGTCCTTAAATTTTTCTATTTCATCCTCAATATCTAAAAGCTCTATTCCATTATAAAACTCTTTTATAACATCTAACTCATCCGATATTTTTTCATAATTGTCAGCATTTAAATATTTCAACATTTTACTAAATTCATCTTCAACTAAAGAATCTGCCTTATCTTTAAAATCCTTATCACCTTTATTTTCTAAATATATATCACTTGCTAACTTCAAATTTTCATTCTTAATTTCATTTTCAAAATCAGCTATCTTACTATTACCACACCCAACTAATAATCCACTAATTAAAATAATTCCTAGTAAACCTTTCTTCACCATAATCTCTCCCTATATAATCTACTTTATAATCATTCTATTTTTCTATAGCTCTTTTTGCCTCTAAAAATTTCAATAAATAATCATCAGCGGCTTCATACTCATCAGCTAAATATATCATTTCCTCATAAATATCAAACTCTAATTC
>NZ_CAMQRY010000093.1 GCF_947036855.1 uncultured Clostridium sp. | reverse complement strand
TTGATGTGGGAATGTCATATTAGAGAAACATAGTTTATGGTTTGCTCTTTTAAGTACTTCATTTGATACTCCAAGACTTCCTCCAACTATGAATGCTATGTTTGAACTCCCTGTTACTCCACAATTATCTATAAACTTTGAAAACTCTTCTGATGTCATTTGCTTTGGTTTTAAGTCCATTGCTATTACAAACATATTATCTTTTATTTTAGATAATATTAGTTTTCCTTCTTTATCTTTTATCTGTTCTTCTTCTTTTTCAGATGCATTATCAGGTGTTTTTTCATCTGGAAGTTCTATTATGTTTAGCTTACAGTATCTTGTTAGTCTTTTTGAATATTCATCAATAGCCATTTTAAGATATTTTTCTTTAAGCTTTCCTACTGATATTACTGTTATGTTCATTCAATTTTCCTCCTGTTATATAAACTTCATATAACTTTGAAATATTTGTTCCCCTAAAATAACTGTTATGTATGTCGCTATTGTTATATATGGCACAAAAGCTATGTGCTTATCTTTACTTTTTAAAATCATGCTAACACCTGATATTATCCCAGCAAGTATAAATGATAATATTAAAGTTACAACTGTTCCAATGACTGATAGGTATAATGCTATAAATATAAACATTTCTATATCTCCACCACCAAAGCCATCCATTTTTCTACTAGCAAACTTTAAAGTCCCAAGTATAATAATAGGAATAAACATAGATACCATTTCATTAAGTACATTAGAATCAAAAACAATTATATTTATTGTTGAGAACATTATCCCACCAATAATACCTACAATTGATACTATGATATAAACAGACCTTGTTTTATAATCTATTATTGTTGCAATTATTAAAATTGAAAATAAAAACGAAAATTTATAAAACTGATATCCTATACCATATTTTAAAGCTAATGTTACAAATATAAAGCTTGTAGTTATACAAGTTAAAACTAAGACTTTTAAATTAATTCTAATTTTTTTAATTGAGAATTTCATCATATCTAAATTACTCATTTTTTTAACGTCTTCTTCAGATATAAATTCTTCTATCGTAACTAAATATACTAAAAAATTAAATATACCCCCGAGTATAATTCCACTTAATAGTATTAAAAACATTTAAATCTCCTTTTAAGAAAAATAATGGATAGACATATTATTATGTCTATCCATATATATTTATTTAAATTATTTTCCACAACACTTCTTGTATTTCTTTCCACTTCCACAAGGACAAGCATCATTTCTTCCAACTTTAACTTCGTTAACTACAGTTTTAGACTTCTTGTATGCTAAAGCTATTTCTTCTCTTTTTTCTACTGAGAATATTGCATCCCATTGAGCTAACTCATATAAATATTCTGCTCTAGCATCTAACATGTTGTAATATAATCCTTCAAGGTTTATATCTAATGTTATTTCTGTTTCAGCAGTAACATCATCTAATTCGTATGATGTTTTTAAACTATCGTTTATTCCATCAAGGAATCCCATAACGAATTCTTGTGTTGTATCAAACTCTTTTGCAAAAGCCTCTATTGTAACAACTTTAGCTGTTTTATGATTTGATAATAACTCTTTGTATATTCTTGTTTCAACATCCATGTACTCAGCCCAGAAAGCATCTTCACCTTTTGTCTTAACATATTCTACTACCATGTCTGTCCATTGTTTGTATAAACTCATCTTTATATCTCCTTTAACTTCTGTTTTCTTATTTTACAATACATCAATTATATATTTTAAAACATATATAATTCAAGCTTTATTTATGTTAACTTAACTTAAATAAACTTAAATTTATATCTCTATATAATTACTCGGTTCATGTCTTTTTGCAATTGTAAGTTTTAAATCTTCCTTATAATCAAGCCCATTCTCTTCAAGAATATTTACAACAGCCCTATAAGCAAGTTCTGGCATATTATTAGTTGTACTAAGATGCCCAAGAATTATTCTTCTAAACTTCTTATCATCCATAATTCCAACTATGGCACTGCCACAATCTTCATTACACAAATGTCCAACTTCACTTAGTACCCTTCTTTTTAAATCATATGGATATGGGCCAAATTTGACCATTTCTTCATCATGATTTGCTTCAAGAAGTATAATATCTGAGTTCATAATATTTTGTTTTATTTCCTGCGTGAATGTTCCTATATCTGTTACGATACTAGCTTTCTTATCATTTGAATCACTAATAGTATATCCCATAGCTGCAATTGCATCATGTGGTATATTAAAAGCTTGTATTTTTAAATCTTCAATTTCTGTAAGACTTCTTTTTTCTATAATTTTTATGTTCTCTTCTTTAAGCTTTCCAACTTTGTCATACATCACATTCCAAGTTGCTTTATTAGCATAAATAGGAATATTATATTTTCTTGATATAATTCCTATACCTTTAATATGATCCGAGTGCTCGTGTGTTACAAAAATCCCTTTTATCTCTTTTGGGTCTTGTTTAATTCTTTCAAGTGCTTCAGTAATTTTTTTACCTGCAACACCTACATCAACTAATATTTTAGTTTTTTCTGAACCAACAAGAATACAGTTTCCACTGCTTCCACTATATAATGAGCAAAAAATCATCTTTTTTTACCACCTAAACATCTATTCTTTTAATGTCAGCTCCAAGATTGTTGAATTTATCCTCAATATGAGGGTATCCTCTATCAATATGTCCAATGTTACCTATTAAAGTTTCTCCATCAGCCATAAGCCCAGCTATAACTAGTGCTGCTCCTGCTCTTAAATCTGTAGCCTCAACTTCAGTTCCTTTAAGACCTGTTACACCTTTAATTCTAGCTTTTCTTCCTTCAACTTCAATGTTAGCACCCATCTTATTAAGCTCTTCAGCGTGCTTGTGTCTATTTTCCCATATGCTTTCAACAATCATACTTTCACCTTCAACTAATGTTAAAAATGCTGCCATTGGTTGTTGAACATCTGTTGGGAATCCTGGATATGGTGCTGTTTTAACTGTTATTCCTCTTAAAGGTCCGTCAACATATACTCTAACAGTATCGTCACCTTCCTCTATTTTAACACCCATTTCTATAAGTTTTGCACTTATTGATTCTAAATGTTTTGGAATAATGTTAGTTAGTGTCACATCTCCATTTGTAGCTGCTGCTGCTATCATAAATGTTCCAGCTTCTATTTGGTCTGGAACTACTCCGTAGTTACATCCTTTAAGTGCTGTAACGCCTTTAATTCTGATAACATCTGTTCCAGCTCCTTTAATATTTGCACCCATTGAGTTTAAGAAGTTAGCTACATCAACAACATGTGGCTCTCTTGCAACATTCTCAAGAGTAGTTTTTCCTTCTGCAAGTGTAGCTGCTATCATTACATTGATAGTTGCTCCAACACTTACTACATCAAAGAAGATATTAGTTCCAATAAGTCTATCAGCTTCTATTTCAACTGAAGTATCTGAAACTTTAACTTTAGCTCCAAGAGCTCTAAATCCTTTTAAATGTTGATCTATTGGTCTAGCTCCAATTGGGCATCCACCTGGTAAATCAACTTTTGCTTTCTTAAATCTTGCAAGTAATGCACCTATAAAGTAATAAGATGCTCTCATCTTTCTTACATCTTCAGTACAAGCATCTGTTTTAACTAAGTTTGTTGAATCAATCTCAATAGTATTAGCACCTGTCTGTTCAACAGAGCAACCTAAATCAGATATAATTCTTTTAAGACACTGCACATCTGCAATATCCGGTACATTTTCTATTACGCATTTTCCTGAGCTTGCAAGTATTGCTGCTGGTAGTATTGCTACCGCTGCATTTTTAGCTCCGTTTATTTCTACAAAACCTTTAAGAGGGTTTCCTCCTCTAACGATTAACTTCTTCATCCATTTCACCCTTACTATCTCTATAATTTATAAAATAGTTCCTATATATATACTTTTCCATTATTTTCTTTTTTATTCAAATTTTTGTTTTTTTCTTATCATTTTTAACTGAATTTTAAAAAATTTTTACTTTTATAAACATCCACGACTAACATTATAACAATAATAGGTCAATATTTAAAGTAATTTTTAGCATATAGATAGCTAATAGACTTGTTTGATAAATATTTTATTTGTTTTTAATTAACATAGTTAACAGTCTAGTTAGAATAAAATATTAATTTGTTTTATTAATTATTGTTATGTTATAATTTAAACGTATAAATATGGTATATTAAAGTAAAATTTAAGTGAGGGTTACAAATGAAATATTACTTAGTTGCTCTTTTTGATGATGACTCATATGATAGCATCGATCCAATAAAAAAGAATATTCTAAAGAAATACAGACTACCTAGAAACCAACTCTCATCACATATCACATTAAAAACGATTGATAGCCCTGATATCGAGGAGCTTGATGTTGTTCTATCAAAAATTTTCAAACCATATAAAAAATTTAAAATAGAACTAACAGGTGACATATTCGCCTATGAAAGCACTTCTAAGAGTATCAATCTAAAAATTGATAACAAGGGTTACTTAAATAAAATTCATCGTTCATTAAATGATATGTTGAAATTACATGGGTTTACAACAAGAGATGATAAAAAATATCTTTCTGTTGCCTTAAGTACAGGTGGTCATTCTAACAACAAAAAAGAATATTCAAATGCTTTAATTAGCAAAGGGAATCATAAATGCGAGACAGTAAAAATAGATAGAATAGAACTATGGAAAGTTTCTAGCAAAAAAGAAACTATACTTAAAAGTTATGTTCTAAGAAGTTATTAATATAAAAAACACTATGAAATAAATTATTTCACGGTGTTTTTTTTCATATTATTAGTACTTAAACTTTGAATATTTTCTTAATAATATTAATTTTTAAATTTTTTTAAATTATTTGAATTTTTCCTACCTAAAATCCATTTCATTAAACCTATTTCATTAAAAAAATATAATTACTACCTATTTTTTCTTCTAAAGTCTTATCTTTTAAATTTTAATTATAAAGCTATAACAAATAAAAAAGCACATACATATACTATAATGAAATCAATTTAGGAGTGTTTTTATGCTTTTCAAAAAAAACAAAATTTCTAGCACTTTAAAAAGCTATATAGAATTTGATTATTACTCGTCTTATAGAATTCTTGTGAAGTTCAAAAATTTTCATAAAGATTTTGATTCTATTATAAATAGACTTGGTGGTTCTATAATCCATAGCTTTGATTTTATAAATTTATTATGTATTGATTTAACTCCTAAAGGAGTTTACAGACTTTTAGAGTATCCCGAGGTATCTTATATTTCTATGGATGAAAACTGTTTTCTTTGTGGTGGTAGCATTTCAAATATAAATGGTATAACTTTAGAAAACACCTATAACCTTCATGGTCAAAATATTAAAATTGCTTTAATTGATACAGGTACTTTTCCACATCCAGATTTAATGTCTAATAGAAGCATATTAGAATTTCGTGACCTTTTAAATGATTATAAATATCCATATGATGATAATGGACATGGGACAGCTATTTCAACTGCTATCTGTGGAAGTGGACTAGGTTCAAAATCAAAATTTAAGGGTATTGCTGATAAATCAACGTTAATATCATACAAGGTATTTAATCAAAATGGTAAAGCTTATTTTTCTGATATCTTAAGAGCACTTGAGATGCTAATTAAAGATACTGATACTTTTGATATAAAGCTTTTATGTATGCCATTTGAAAGTTTTAATACCCCTATAGAACATATTCATTACTTTGATGAACTACTAAAAAAAATCATTTCTAAAGGTATAACACCAATAATGCCTTCAGGTAGTAATACTGGGAATTTCAATAAAATCTCTGGACTTGCTAATACACCAAGTGCAATTATTGTATCTGGTACAGATAATAATTTAGCCCTTTATAGATATTCATCAACAGATAATAAACATAGAAAAGTTAATATTTCTGCAAAATGTACTAATGTAAGTTGTGGAAACACTATTACTTCTTATATTTCTCAAAGAGATGGGCAAAAAATTTATCCACCAAAATTAAAAGAATTATATAAAGCTTACTCTGGAACATCAATTTCAACAGCTTATATATGTGGAATATGTGCTTTACTTCTAGAAAGATATCCAACCTACACATTCCATGATATCGTATCTCGAATAGATTTATGTTCTAAAAATATTTCTACTAAAAGGACTTTTGAAAAAATTTTATTTTTAGATATTGAAAAATTTTTAAGTTAAAAAAAGCATTTCAAATATTGAAATGCTTTCTTATTATTTCTTCATATAAGTCATAGGGTTTATTGCCCTACCATTATTTCTAAGTTCAAAATGTATATGAGGACCTGTGCTTCGCCCTGTGCTTCCAATTTCAGCTATCTTATCACCTTTGCTTACTCTTTGTCCTGTTGAACAATTAAGTTTGCTAGCATGTGCATATAGAGTTTCTACACCACTTCCATGAGAAATTATAACTGCATTTCCATATCCACCAAGCCACCCTGCATATTTAACAACACCTTCATAAGATGCTTTTATAGTATCTCCTGTTCTTCCACTTAAATCTATTCCACTATGATGTTCATTTCCCCACCTTTTTCCATAAGGTGAAGTTATGTATCTATCAGTACCTGGATATACTAAAAATTCTACATTGCTTCCAACAGGGTTCTGTATTCCTTTATAAATTATATCCTCTTTAGCTTCTTTTAAAACTTTTTCTTCTAAAACAGTACTGTCTACCAAATTTCCTTCAACATAACTATTCCGTCTTTTTACTTCTTTAATTCCCTTTTCACCCTCATGCTTTACAACTTCTCCAAGACAAAGCCTGTCAGTTGTAATTTCCCTTGCATCTTGCTTTATATCAACAACATCTGTTTTTATTTCTAAAATCTCAACACTTCCAATGTTATTTCCACTTTTTTGATTTATATTATTAATGTTTTTTATAATATCTTCTGGGCTATCAACATCAGAAATCTTCACCTTTTTTTTACTATAACTAACATCTCCTTGAATTGCTAAATTTACAATATCATTAGCATCAATTTTAGAATTTAGATTCTCTTCTGTTTTTAATTTATTTAAAGCTTCATCTCCTGAGTTAAAACTATCAACATAACCAATATTTACATCATCTATATTCATAGCGTAAACTGCTACTTCAATATCTAACACATTAACTATATTATCTTTTAATTTCTCACTAGATGTAACATCACCATCATCACTCGATAATTCAAAACTCAAAGCATTTTTTCTCTTATCAACCTCTGAAAATTTTAAATTTATTCCCTCTAAAATATTCTTATAAATTTTTTTCACTTCACTTTTATCCTGAGTATATCCAACAAAATTATTATTTACATAAACCTTATGTAAATTTGTCATTCCATATGAACTAGAGAATAAAATTATAATTCCTATAATTAATCCTATTCGTCTAGTGTATTTCAGAAAAGTATCCATAATTAAGACTCCTTACATTTTTTTGTTTTAAAAAACACAATTATTAATGTTCCCTATTTTTCAAAGCATTATTCATTAAATCTATTTTATATATAATCAAATCTTTATTGAGTGTTATTTTTCAGTTTGTTATAATTATAAAAGACAGTTTAAACTATTAATTTATGAAAGGTAGATTTATTATATGAGTACTTTTATGTTAAAAAACTCAAAAACAGAATTCACACCGCTAAGTAATGTCTTCATAGATAAGTATATGACTAAAGCTAGAGGTGAATTTGTTAAAGTTTATATCCTCTTACTAAAATGCACAACAAGTGGAGAACCTGGGGTTAGTTCATCAATAATTGCTGCAAACCTTGGTCTTTTAGAATCAGATGTAAAAAATGCTTTAAGATACTGGGATAATGAAGGTGCAATAAAGCTTATACCAATAGATAAAATGGATAACTTTGAAATAGTATTTGTAAATTTATCTGATAAAGAATCAACAGAAAATGAAAAAGTTAACTTATTTAGTGCACTAGAAAAAGAATCTAATAAAGATATGCTTAAAGATATAGAAGTACTTTTAAGTAGACCTTTATCAAATAAAGAAATTGAAATGTATCTCTCATGGACAATTGAGCTTGGATTTACTTTAGAACTTATACTATTCCTTATTGAATATTGTGTTGCTAAAGAAAAAAGAAGTGCAAATTATATTGAGTCAGTAGCACTTGGTTGGCATGACTCAGGTATAAAAACTATAGAAGATGCTAATAAATATATTACAAAGTTTGAAGACAAATGGATTCAAATACGAACAATATTAGAGTACATAGGAATAAACAATACTAATATTATGAAACCTCAACAAGATATGATAGAAAAATGGCTATTTAATTATAACTTCGCAACAGATGTAATTTTAAAAGCTTGTAAAATTTGTTCTGAGAGAATAAATAAAGCTGATTTTAAATATATTGATGGAATTTTAACTAAATGGTTCAAATCTGGATATAAAACACTTAAAGATGTTGAGTCTAATGATTTAGCTAATAAACCTAAAGGCAAAACTCAAACTTCTAAAACAGCTGGTAAATCACTTAGATTTACTAACTACTCACAAAGAGAATATGATAACTCTACTGAAAATGATTTGTTAGGATGGGATGATTAATGGCAAAAGGTTATAGAGCTGAAATTATGGATTACTATGAAAGTATCCGTAATAAAGAAAAAAAGGATTTTAAAAGCAGACAGGATGAAATTAAAAGACGTTACCCTGAGATTATAGACCTTGAAAATAAAATTGGTATACTTTGTGCAAAAGTTTCTCTTATTGCAATAAGAAAATCTAATAATAAAGAAGCTGATATTGCAGCACTTAAAGAAAATGTAGAAAATCTTAGAACTCAAAAATATGAAACACTTGTGGCACATGGTTATCCTACTGATTATTTAAACCTTCACTACAAATGCAAGAAATGTAAGGACACTGGTTATATAGAAGTAAAAAAATGTTCTTGTTACCAAAAGCATTTAGTTGATATTTACTATAAAAAATCAGATATATCTAAACTTTTAGCAAATAATAATTTTTCTAATTTTAATTTAGAACATTTTAGATCTGCTAATGATGGTGAAAGAATTTCACCAAAAGAAAATATGCAAATGATAGTGAGTAATATACAAGAAAATTATCTCGATACATTTAATTCTCACGAAAGAAACTTACTGTTTACAGGTAACCCTGGTACTGGAAAGTCTTTCTTATCACATTGTATAGCTAAAAATCTTCTTGATAAAGGGTATTTAGTTGTTTATAGAACTGCCGATGAATTATTAAGTGATTTGAAAGAGATTAAATTTAAAAATAACTATGAAATTGAAGAATTAATCTTAAATTGTGATTTATTAATTATAGATGATCTTGGAACTGAACAAATAACAGACTTCTCAATTTCTGAACTATTTACATTCTTAAACAAAAAGATTTTAAAGCAAAAGAAAATGCTTGTATCAACAAACTTATCACCAGAAGAAATAAAACTTAATTATGATGAAAGAATTTACTCAAGACTTATGGGTAATTTTACAACACTTAGATTTATAGGTGATGATATTAGAATAGAAATGAAGAAAAAAAGAAAAAGAACTTAGTCATACGACTAAGTTCTTTTTTTATTTAAATTTCTTTATAACGCAAAAAAGTTTCCTAATTAAAGAAAACTTTTTCAATCACTTATTTGGCGATTCAGAAGGGATTCGAACCCTCGACCCCTGGCGTGACAGGCCAGTACTCTAACCAACTGAGCTACTGAACCATACTGGTGGTCGCAACAGGGCTCGAACCTGTGACCCCCTGCTTGTAAGGCAGGTGCTC
>NZ_CAMQRY010000092.1 GCF_947036855.1 uncultured Clostridium sp. | reverse complement strand
ATTTATAAAAACAAAGAGAAATTTGTAAAAAAATAAAAGTATTTTTATTAGATAATGGTAAAATTTTAATCTAATTATTGAAAAAAAATATGTTATAATAATAAAGTAGAATAAGCATGTAATAGGAGGAGTTATGTTAAAGAGTATTTTTAAAACACAAGACGTAAATCAGATAAGCGAAGAGGAAAGATTACGAGAAGAAGATAGAAAAAAAAGATTAAAGAAATTTTTAAGAAAAGCAACAATTGATGAGATAAGAAACCCAGGTATGTATAAAACCCTAATGAGAGTAAGGGATTTAGCAGAAGATGAGGTTAAGGTAATTGATTCGTTAGATGTTGAAAAGTGGATTAATAAACTTGTTTTTAATAGAGCTCAAATTATTGATGTTTATTGTGTTAAAGAGAAGAATAATATAAAAGAATATGTAGTAACTTACTGGGAAGTTGTTCCACCAAGAGATTGGGAAGCAAGAATCCAGAATACAATTCATTAAATATAAAACGCATTCTTTTAAAAAGAATGCGTTATTTTTATAATAAAAATAGCTTGAAATTAAAATTTAAAATAAAAGCATAAAAAGAACCATCCTAGAAAAAATCAAGGATGGTTCTTTTTATGATTAACAAATAATAATTAAGCTATATTTTTAGCTGCCATATTTGCTGCATGAATTTTTCTCCAACACATGTACCCGTAGATTGCATTAGAAGTGAATTGTATCCACATCATAGCTCCTGAAATCGCACTAGCTGTAACGCTTCCAGTTTCTATTATTGATACTATGAATAATACTATTCCAAGTGAATCAGATATAATCCATAAGTACCATTGTTCTATAAATCTGTTAGTAGCAAGTACAACTGCTGAAACAGTTAATGTTGCTGTAAGAGAGTCTAGCATGAATTCTTTATCATGTTTAATAGTCATATCGAATAATGCTTTAAAGATATCTGGTAAGTGATTTACAAATGTTGCATATGCTGACCAGAATACTACGAAGAATACAAGGAATATTAACCAATGCTTCTTCTGCATTTTTTTAGCTTGTACTGTTTCACCAGTAGAGTTTTTACTCCATGAATAGTAACCAACAATTTGCATTGGTAACATATAAATAAGGTATAGAGAAACTTCTCCATATAAATGTCTTGTAAGTGAAACATAAATATAAGCTGCGACGTTGATAAATCCCCATACATAAGCCCATTTTTGACCTCTAGCTGTATAAATTGCTGCAAATAATCCAGCAAGTGTAGATAAAAGTGGTATAAGAGATTCTATACTAAATAAAGTACTAGATGATTCTCCTGTAAAAAGTGGACTTAAGAATACGATCATATTTACTACTAAGAAAAATATGAAATATATCTTGTGGAATTTAGAAAATGATTTAAAAAATTGCATGGTTTTAAAAAGCCCCTCTCGAATATGTAATTATTATTTTGTGTGTTATATGCACTCTGCTTTAACACATTAACGAGAATTTTACATAGTTTTAATACATATTTCAATAGAAAATGAACAAATTATTAATTTTTATAAAATAAATAATTGGTAAACCTTTACCATTGATAAATTTTCAAGGGATTATTTGGAGGAAAAGTTATTAAAAAGAATTTAATTGATATTATTGTTAAAGTTGGAATTATATAAGATATGATTTTTTTCATTCATTAAAAATGGGTTAAAAAAATATTATAGTAGGAATTATGAGTGATGTCAATAAAAAAGAAAAATAATACTAGAAATTAATTTAAGTTAGAAAAAAAGAAAAGAAAGTTTACTCATAATAAACTTTCTTTTCTTAACTAATTTAAATCTAATCTAATCATTTAATCTATTATATAACTAATCTAATCTTTTTTATGCAAGGTCTAGTGAGTCTACTACAGATGGACTATCTTCAAAATTCTCAGTAGAAGCATTTTTTCTGTTTTGTAGTTTTCTCCAAACTATAAAACCGTATATTGAGTTAATTGTGAATTGACACCACATCATTGCTCCAGATAAAGCTGAAACTTCAAAGCCACCATGATGAATTAGTGAGGAGATGTAAAGTACAATTCCAAGTACATCAGCCACAATCCATAAGTACCATTGTTCAATATATCTATTAGTAGCAAGAATTACTGCACACACTGTAAGTGTTGCTGTAAGTGAATCAAGTAAATATTCTTTGTCATGAGGAATAGATAATCCAAATGCATTATCAAGTATTGTTGGCAAATTAAACACTAGAGTTGCATATGCAGCCCAAAATATAACAAAGAATAGGGCAAAGGTAATCCAGTTTTTCTTTGTCATTTTTTTAGCTTCAACTGTTCCGCTAGATGATTGTTTTGCACTTTTTCTCCAAATATAAAAACCTACAAATTGCATTGGAAGCATATATAAAATATATAATAAAACTTCTCCATACATATGTCTTGATGTTGATACAAAAATGTAAGAAACTACATTAAATAAGCCCCATACATAGGCAAGTACCTGCCCCCTAGCAGTATATATTGCTGCGAATATTCCTGTTAAAGATGAGATAAGTGAAATTATCATAATTGGTGAAATTGCTTCATTCAAGCTTTCAGCTTGTCCGATATGTAATAAGAATAATCCAATGTTAAATAAAAAGAATACTAAGAAAAATATTTTATGAAACATTGAAAAGTTTTTAAAAAATTGCATTGGTTGTCCTCCTCATAACAATGAGTTTATCATTCGTATTTTTTCTGCTTTTAGTATTATGTAAATTATGAAAATGTTTTCAAACACTACAAAGTAATTGTAAACTATTTTTAACTATTTTGCAACTAAATTAAATAAAAATAAAATAAATGGCTTTAATAGGAGGGTTCTATTTTAAGAGATATTAACAAAAAGTTACAAAATAAATTTTAAGGAGATGAGAAAAAGTTTTTGACAGGAAAATTGAAAAGGCTACGACTATAATAGTACAAGGTATTATAAAGATGCTCACATAAGAATTTTAAGGGGAAATAAGTAAAAAGGAGAACATATGAGTAATAATGAAAAAGCAAAAAAGGGAAGTAGTTTAAGTATAAGTGGATGTAAGTTAGCATTAAAGTTTTTAACTCGAGATAAGATAGCAAGTTTTTATTTGATTTTATCAACAATAATAGCGTATACATCATTATTTATATTATTTAATGTTTGTTATCTTGAAGGAAGAGCAGATGAGGGGGGAACACTTGGTATTATAATATTTATATCAGCATTTATATCATCATATCTATTTTGGTATATAAATAATATGTCTTTAGAAAACAGACGAAAAGAGATGGCAGTTGAAACAATATGTGGAGTTAGTAAGGGACATATATCAATGTTAGCTATATTTCAACTTATCACTATGTCGGTAATATCAATTGTAATAAGTTTTATTTTAGCTAATATATTAGCACCTATATTTATTAGAATTATTTATTCTTTTAATGGAGAAGTTGCTCCAAATTTAAATTTTTCTATTGAATCAATTTTAGTTCCAATAATTATTATACTGATTCAATTTACATTTGTACTATTTAATAATGCAGGAGTGGTATATAGGTGTGAGCCTATTGATTTATTTAAAAAAGAAAGAAATATGAAATCATTAAGCATATCTGTAAGTGCAGTTAAAATGGGTATATCATTAATATTTATAGAATATATAGGTCTTTTAGGGGTATTTTATTGTGGTATGGTACTTATGATTGATTCAGCACTTATGGGTAAAAAGTACAATAGGAATAACTTTATGATTTTGAAATTTTTAAAGAAAATTTTAGATGGAAGTTTATTTCTTGTAGTTGGATATATTGCAGTTAAGTTTGCAAGTACATCATTTGCAGTAATGGATACTAGTGATTCATATATTATCGCACTTGGGATTATTGGTGTTTCAATGATGATGATTATAGTAACAATAGCTTTTATTTATAAAGTTGTGTTTAGTACCATAGAAAATAAAGATGAGTATAAGATTTTGACTATGATAGGATATACACCTAAAGAAGTTAAAAAAATAGCAAGAAGTGTTACTTTTATATTTAGTTTATTTATAATTTTAGTACCATTATTTGATTTACCAATAGTTATTTTATTTGGTGGTGGATTAGATGGTTATAGGTTAATGTATATAATAGCTCATATAATAGTAAGTATTATTGCAACTGGGATTATATTGAAGATTACAGATAAGTTGCTTTCAGAATATATTAAGTAGTTAAAATGGAGGGGAAATTATGAGTGAGAATATAGATACTTTACAAAAAGGAATTATGGTTGGTGAAAATTTACTAAAGGAATATTGTAAGTATTCGACTAAAGCTGGAAAGCTTGCAGCAGCTACTGTTAAAATAGGGAGTATAAAAGCTGTAGATAATGTAAATATAAGTATTGATGAAGGCGAGTTTATTGCTGTTATGGGACCGTCTGGTTCAGGAAAGTCAACACTTGTTAATCTTTTGTCTACTATGGATACACCTACAAGAGGAAATGTTTATATAGAGGGGAGAAAACTTAGGACAATGTATCAGGAAGAGATTGCACAGTTTAGATATAAAACTATTGGGTTCGTTTTTCAAGAGTTTAATTTATTGAATTTGCTTACTTGTGCAGAGAATATATCAGCTCCACTTGTTTTAAATAATGAAAAAAAGGGAGTTATAGAAACAAAGGTAAAAGAGATAGCTGAAATTTTAGGTATAGAAGATTTACTAAGTAAATATCCAGAGGAATGTTCAGGTGGACAAAAACAAAGAGTAGCTACAGCAAGGGCACTTGTTACAAATCCTAAAATTATTGTAGCAGATGAACCTACAGGGAATTTAGATAGAGCAAGCTCAAAAAGGGTTATGAATTTTTTCAAGGAACTTAATGAGGAGAGAAATATAACTATTCTTATGGTGACACATGATCCTATGATTGCATCATATGCAAAGAAGGTTTTATATCTTAGAGATGGCAAGATAGAAAAATTTGTAGAGAAAAAAGCTAAGACACAAAAAGAATTTTTTGATGAAGTATTAGAACTTGTTTCAGAAGATGCAGTTTTTTAAATGGTGTATAAAAATTCATATTTTAATGTGATATATGAATGTGGCATGTTGTGGGAAATAAGATTTATTACTTTAATATAAGTATTTAAAAAGACTTTTATAAGTCTTTTTTTATTCAAATTAAAGTGAATAAAGATTCAAAATATGAAGTCTATGTAAATTATAGTAAAGAAGAAATCTACTGATTTGTAAGCAAAAGAGGAATTTTACTTGATTTAGGAGGGGAAAGTAAAAATCCACAAATTATGAATGCTAGTAAACATTATTTAAACTATATTGTAAAAGCTTATATCAGATGATAAATTAAGAGTATAAACATCACGAAGGACAAAAAAAGTTTTACTTAGGAGGAGAAATATTATGAAAAAGATAGTTGTTGTAGGAAGTGTGAATATGGACTTAGTTGTAAGTTCAAAGAGGATGCCAAAAATGGGAGAAACTATAATGGGGCAAAAAATTAGTTATCTACCAGGGGGCAAAGGATTTAATCAGGCAGTTGCAGCAACTAGACTTTCAGCTAATGTTTCACTGATTGGATGTGTGGGGACAGATTCATTTTCAGATGTTCTAGTAGAAAAGATGTCACTCGAGGGTTTAAACACTATGGGTATAAAAAGAGATAAAGAGAGCACAGGGATTGCTACAATTTTTAAAGCAGAGGGTGATAATTCAATAATTGTTGTTCCAGGGGCTAATAATAATTGTGATGAGAAGTTTATTGAGGCTAATAGGGGGTTAATCCAAAATGCAGAAGTTCTGGTAACTCAATTTGAGATACCAGAAGAAGCAGTAAGATGTGCATTAAAAATTGCAAAAGAGTCTAAGGTTTATACAATAGTTAATCCGGCACCAGCTAGAAAGATTGATGATGAAACTTTGGAATATACAGATTTTATAACACCAAATGAAACAGAATTTGAGTTTATAGTAGGGCAAGATTTAAGTGATTTAGATGTGCTAAAATATGAAATGCTTAAATGGCAGCGTAATTATAAGACAAGACTTATAGTTACAAGAGGAAAACAAGGGGTTTCATATGTTGAAGATAATATGGTTATAACAGTTCCTTCAGAATTTGTTACAGCTATAGATACAACAGGTGCTGGAGATACTTTTAATGGTGCATTTGCATGTTGTATTGCAGAAAAAATAGAAATATATGAAGCAATAAAGTTTGCAAATAAAGCAGCTGGATTATCTGTTACAAAATTTGGTGCACAGGGTGGTATGCCAACTATTAGAGAAATGGAAGAAGCTTTAAAATTAATAAGTTAATAGTATATATAGTTTTGTGGGGATTATTATATATATTTATAAGTAGCATTGAGAATTTTCAATGCTACTTTTTTTAGTTATATTATAATGAAATGCTAAAATGCACTTGGATTTTCCCAAGTGCATTTTAATATATTTTATTAAAAAGGAGAGATTAGTATTGTTAGGAGAGATTAAAAATGAAAACACAATCAATCAATCAATATAGTGTATTTTATTCAAGTAAACTTTATCTTGTGATTAAATTTAAAAGATAATTATCTATAATATGTGTTAATATTTATAAGTGATAAATAGACAAGTAGTAAGAATAAAAGTGATGAAAGAGAGGCTATTATGAGGAAGATTATTATTGTTGAGGATTCTGAAATTATAAGAGTAGAACTTAGCGCATTTTTAAGTAGAAATGGTTATGAAGTTTATGCAATTGAAAATTTTGAAAATGTTATTTCAGAGATAGAAAATTTAGATGGAGATTTAGTTCTTTTAGATATTAATTTACCTGTTTTTGATGGATATTATATATGTAGAGAAGTTAGAAGAAATTCTGATATTCCTATAATTGTTGTTACAAGTAGAAATAGTGAGCTTGATGAGCTTATGAGTATGAATCTTGGAGCCGATGATTTTGTTACAAAGCCATATAATACTCAGATTTTACTTGCAAGGATTGAAGCGGTTTTAAAAAGGTCTAAAAAAATAAACCATGAGAGTAAAGTTGAGAATAAGCTTATGTTTAAAGAACTTGAGTTTAACCTTGAGAGTGGAGTAATAAAAAACATAAAAACTTTAATGGTAAGTGAAATAAGCAAAAATGAAATGAAAATTTTAATATTCCTTATTAAGAATAAAAATAAGATTGTTTCAAGAGAGGAACTTATGAACTATCTTTGGTCAACAGACTTCTTTGTTGATGATAATACTCTATCTGTTAATATAACAAGACTTAGAAAAAAACTAGATAGTATAAATGTTATAAATGCTATTGAAACGAGACGAGGACTAGGTTACATAATGAATGAGGGAGAGTAAGTAGTAATGAAATTTAGCAGTTATATGTATGATAGGATTAGCTTTTTAATTTTAAATTTAGTTGTATTTTTAACCCTTATATTTACTTTAAGCATAATTGGTTTTAGTTATGAAATTATAATAGTTGTATTTTTACTTTGGTTTATGCCAATTATAATATATATCTTATTTGAATTTTTTAAAATAAGAAAATATTATAATGACCTTATAGATGTAAGTAATAATTTAGATAAGAAGTATCTTGTTACAGAAGTTATAGATGAACCAAACTTTGTAGAGGGACGAATTATTCATGAAGTTTTAAGGAATTGTAATAAATCTATGAATGAAGAAGTTAGAAGTTATAAGCATGAAAATGATGAATATAGAGATTATATTGAGGCGTGGGTACATGAAATAAAAACACCTATTGCATCAGCAAAGCTTATTATCGAAAATAATAAAGATGAAGCAACAAAAAGAATTTCAAAAGAACTTGATACAGTTGATAGTTTTATAGAGCAGGTATTATATTATTCAAGAAGTACAGATGTTAGTAGAGATTATATTATAAAAAAAGTAGAAATAAGAAAAGTAGTTAATGGAGTTATTAGATCAAAAGCTAGTGATTTTATAAATAAAAGGATTCAAATAGAAATTGAGGGGCTTTTAGAAGTTATAGCAATGGATGAAAAATGGCTTAGTTTTATTATAGGGCAAATAGTTCAAAATTCTATAAAATACTCAAGGGAAATAGGAGCAAAAGTTAAAATATCATCAAAGAATATAGAAAATTCAGTTGTTTTAAGGATTGAAGATAATGGCTGTGGAATAGCAAAAGAAGATATTAGAAGAGTATTTGAAAAAGGCTTTAGTGGTGAAAATGGAAGAGTATATGCAAGATCAACAGGAATGGGATTATATATATGTAAGAAACTTTGTGATGGGTTAAGTGTAGGAATATCATTAGAATCTAAAAAAGATGAATTTACAATAGTAAGTTTAGTTATTCCAACTGGAGGGATTTCTAGATTTTAGATATACTTTTATATAAATTTCAATATTCATAATAAAACTACCAATTTTTTAATAAAATATATGGAAATATGCAACTTATTTTCATATATTTATTTAAAAGTGCATTTAGCATGCTAATTTGAGAAGTAAAGCTATTTTTATTTTATTTTTTTAGGGAGTATAATCAAAATGCAATACAACATAATTGCAAACCCATTGAAAACTCTAAAAGTAGATACCGATATAAATAATAATTTAAATATAAAATTTTTAGATTAGTTTTAGGATTTTTGCTAAAACTAATCTAGAATAAATAAAATAAGAAAGGCGTGATATATATGAGAACAACAAAAATGCGTGGAAATGAAGTCCATTTAGTTGGAGATGAAATTAAACTAGGAGATATGTTCCCAAACTTTAAAGCATCAGTAAATGTTGTAGAAGATATGAATTTAAATGATGTTAATGGAGTTAGAATAATTTTAGCTGTACCATCAGTTGATACTCCTATTTGTGATATGGAACTTAAAAAAGTTGCTAGTGAAGTAGCAAGTTTAGATGGAGTTAATTTAATCGGAATTTCAAAAGATCTACCTTTTGCACAGTCAAGATGGTGTGTTGATGTTGAAAATGAAGATATTCATATAGTTTCAGATTTTAAACATGCTAACTTTGCAGAGCTTACAGGAACTTTAATTTTAGAAACAGGACTTTTAACAAGAGCCTCATTTGTCTTAGATAAAGATGGAAAAGTTCAGTTTGCAGAATACCTGGAAGAAATTGGTATGGAACCAAGTTATGATAAAATAATGAAAGTTGCAAAATCTTTAATGTAGTTTAAACTTAATATAGTAAAAAAACCTTAGTGGATAATAAATCTGCTAAGGTTTTTTTGTCGAATCTTACAATTTTGAAAGGTTAGTGAAATGTAAATCAATATGTGAAAGATAAATAAGAAGATATAATAAATCTGTACTAAAGATAAGGGAGTTGAGAATTATGTATTTAAATCTTGCGCTTAAGAATTTAAAAAATAATATGAGAGATTATTTGGTCTATTTTTTTACGATTGCTGTAAGTATTAGTTTATTTTATGCATTTGGAGTTTTAGATAAGTCACATTATCTAATGCAAACTATGGGGATAGTTGCAGATTATGAATTGAGTCAGGTTAATAGTGGATATAATATAGCATCAATCGGTGTTGGAGTTATACTTGCGATAGTTATAATCTATGCTAATACATTCTTTTTAAAAAGAAGAAGAAAAGAAATAGGAGTTTGTTTAACTCTTGGAATGAGTAAAAAAAGCATAGCAGTAGTTATGTTTTTAGAAGCACTTGGGATAGGTGTTATTTCTTTAATTATAGGAATTATACTTGGGGTTGTGATATCACAACTTTTAGCTATGGCAACTTTAAGTCTTGTAGGTATTGGGCTTTCAAAGTATAAATTTATATTTTCATTTGGTGCAGTTGCTAGAACATTTATATATTTTATTATTATTTTTATAATAGTAGGATTTTATAATATCACAAATGTAGCAAATG
>NZ_CAMQRY010000091.1 GCF_947036855.1 uncultured Clostridium sp. | reverse complement strand
TATAAAAAGAAAAGTTGCATTAAAATTCTAATTAGAACTTTAATACAACTTTTTATATGGAATTATATTATATTGTTAGCTATTAATCTTCTTGCTTTGTTTTAGCAATTACAATTTCTCTAATACAAACATCTTGAGGTTGTCCATAAGCAAAATCTACACAGTTTGCAATTTGCTTTGGATCAAGTCCTGCTTCAATAGTTTTCTTCCACTCATTATAACCAGCTTTGATAGCTTCATCACTTGTGTGTGAAAGTAGAGGAGTTTCAACAACACCTGGTGCTATTGTAATAACTCTAACATTACTACTTGCAACTTCTTTTCTGATATTCTCACTTATAGCATGAACTGCGAATTTAGTTCCACAGTAAACTGCATGGTTATCAAAAGTTTTTCTTCCAGCGATTGAACTAATGTTAACAATAGTTCCACCATTTCTAGCTTTCATATCAGCTAAAACAATATTTGTTCCTGTAAGAACTCCTTTAATATTAGTATCAACCATATCTGACCACTCTGTATAGTTTTGAAGAGTTGGATCACCAAGAAGCATTATTCCAGCACAGTTAACAAGACAGTCAACTTTACCATATTTCTCTTCAGCTTCTTTTATAGCTAATTTCATAGCTTCTAAATCTGTAACATCAACTGATTTACAAAGTGAATTTGGAAGATTTAATTCCTCCATTTTGTTAAGTCTTCTTGATAAAAGTAAAACAGGATGTCCTTTTTTAGAAAAGCTTCTTGCAATTTCTGTTCCTATTCCTGAACTTGCACCTGTAACAACTACTAAATTTTTCATATGTATCACCATTTCCTTATATTTAAATTAAATTTTTACGCTATTAATTTCAAACAAGTAATTATATAATAAAACTTGTACTATAATGATTATTATAAAGCAGTAATAAAATAATTATAAGAACGCACATATATGTTACTTAGTAACCACTAGGTAACTCTTGAAGATTTAGGAGAATTATTATGAAGAAAAAAGTTACATGTGAGATAGAAGTTACACTTAGTGTTATAAATGGAAAGTGGAAGCCACTTATTCTATATTATTTAATAAATAAGGGGACAAAGAGATTTACAGAACTTAAGAAGTATATTGCTAAGATATCACATAAGACATTAACAGCACAGCTAAGACAACTTGAAGAAGAAGGGCTTATAAGTAGAAAGATATATAATACAATCCCACCACAGGTTGAATATAGCATAACAACAAAAGGGACTAGCTTATATGATATATTAGAAGCTATGTGTGATTGGGGATATAAAAACATGGGTGATGATTATGAACTTATAAATCCACAATGTACAGACTGCTAAAGTGAAATATATTTATAAAAAATACGGTTAGTTAATATTGAGTAGTATATCTTTTAGAGATTTAGGAAAGATATAAATAAAGTAATATTTAAAGAGTTGTTCAAGAAATAAAAAATGAAAAATATTACGAAGTAAGAAGATAAAGAAATATATTATTAAAATACAAAATTTAACTTCCCAATTTTAATAAATAGGTATATAATATGTATTTGTAATAAATACAAAAGTTTTCATTTGATTTAAGTAGTTCAGAATCTTCTTACTAACAAACACAGTATAAAAGCTGGAACTTGACTTAAATCAAATTTTTTTGTATAATAAGGTCATACAATTTAATATAGTAGATAGATTTATTAAACAATTCTATTTACCAACGTGGGGATGTTTTGGCTTCGACGGGGGTAAGAGAGGTTTGGTAAGCGAGTAGAGTGAAGCATGTAAACTCTTTAATCGAGTATGCAAAATTATAAACGCTGAAGATAATTTCGCGTTAGCAGCTTAATTTAGCCGCTCATCTGTCCCGATTCCTACGATTGGGGTTGCAGGTGTCATTAAGTAGGGAACCGCACTTAGCAAAGCTTTGAGCTATGGACGGAATTTATGAAGCTACCATAGGGTTGATTCAGTTACTGGAAGCCTCCTGAGGAAAACGTAAAGCAGATAACTACACTCGTAGAAAGCCTTACTAATCTACTTCCGGACACGGGTTCGAAACCCGTCATCTCCACCATTACTAAACACATTGATATTATATCAATGTGTTTTTTGTCGTTTTAGGGGCATATGAAATTACAAACAAATTGAATACTATATCTCACTTATAGTATATCCAAAAGTTTTTAAATTATCAAAATGTTTTTATTAGAAATAAAAAGGAATATATTTCTTATAAATACAAATAATAAATATAAGAATAAGTATTGTAGGTGATTTTTTTGAAGCGATATACTCAAAATAATGATTTTTTTGAAAAGATTGATAATGAAAGAAATGCATACTGGTTAGGATTTTTATATGCAGATGGCTGTATTAGAGATCATAGTGAAACTAAAAATTATATGCATATAGAACTTCATATACAAGATAAATATATATTAGACCAATTTATAAGAGATTTAGATTCAAATAGAAGAGTAAAAGTTACATCAAGAGGTTATGCAAGACTAGATGTATGTAATAATAAAATTGGAAGTGATTTGATTAAATTAGGATGTGTACCTAGAAAATCAAATATATTAAAATTTCCAACAGAAGATATAGTTCCAAAAGAATTGTTACATCATTTTCTAAGAGGATATATGGATGGTGATGGATGCATTTCAACATATTTAAAAAAGAAAAGACAAATATATTTGTTAATTTGTGAGGTTAAGTTTGTTGGTACATATGATATGCTAGAAGGTATAAAGAGTTTTTTTGAAAGTGATAAGAAAATTTTAGGTCATAAGCATTGTAGCACTTGTTTTCAAATGAGCTTTACAGGGAGAAAATATAGAAAGTATGTAGATAAGCTTTATGAGAATGCAACAATATATTTAACAAGAAAAAAAGAAAAATGGGATAAGTTTATCTGTGATATTGAAGCTAAGAAGAAAAATTCTAGGGTCTTAGTGAAAGCAAATAACAATTATGAAGAATTAGAAGTTAAACCAATGGAACTAGAAAAAGTTATTACGGTTTATAAAGAAGTAAAAGTAGATAAATTTAAATATATAAATTTAAAAGAAACTCATAAAAAAATGTATGATATGTCAAAATACATAGAAAACAAAAATAAAGTAGATAACAGGGTTATACAATATAATTTAAATGGAGAGAAAATTAAGGTATGGGATGATTATAATGATATAGCTAAGTATTATAATATAAATGCAAGGTCGATTAGAAGAGCTTGTAATGGTGAGATAAAAACATATTTTAAATTTAAATGGGAATACTGTACTAAAAGGTATGGTTCTTCAAATAAATATATTTATCAGTATGACTTAGAAAATAACATTGTGAAAAAGTGGAGTAGTATAAAGGATGCAGCATTATCGCTAAATATTACACCGCAATCTATACAAAGATGTGCAACTAATAAGGTTAAAAGTTGTTCGGGTTATATTTGGAGGTATGATAGCTTATAAGATGTATAGTAGAATTTAAGTATAAAGAAAAGCTCAAAGGTTAGAGTATATCTAACTTTTGAGCTTTTCTATTATTTAGATTTATTATATTCTATCTTTAATTACTTCTTCAAGGTCAGCAGAGAATAGTTTTGCAGATTCAAAATCACCATTTTTAAGTGCTAATTGTATTTGCATTTCAACTGCTTTTTTATTTTTTTCAAATTCTAAGTAATTTTTATCAAAATGATTATCGTAAATCATTTTTTTGAATTTCTTGATATTCATTCTTCTGATTGTTTTATCTTCAACTATTAGGATAGAATCCATACAGTTTACTATTGAATAGAAGTCATGTGAAATCATTATTACAGCACCATTATAGCTTTTTATAGCTTTTTCTAGTGCCATTTGTGAATAAGTATCTAAATGACTTGTTGGCTCATCAAGAAGCAGCATATTTGCGTTACTTACTGACATTTTAGCTAGTTGAAGCATATTTTTCTCTCCACCAGATAAAGAGTGTATTTCTTGCTCTAGCATTTCATCATTAAATCCGTATTCTACAAGATGTTCTTGAATCTCTTCATAAGTTTCAAAACCAGCTTCAAAGAATTCAGCAAGTACTGTGTTAGAATCAGTTAATGTTTTTGTGTGAAGTTGTGATAGGTAAGACATTGTAACACCTTCAGTTAATTCAATAGCTTCATGAGCATTATTAAATATCTCTTGAAGTAATGTTGTTTTACCTGTACCATTTGCCCCAACTATTGCTACTTTTTCAGTAGGTTTAATTTCAAATTTAACTTTTTCTAAAAGTAGTTCATCAAATGAAACAGTATAATTATTAACTTTTAAAGCAATTTCTTCTTCAATTTCATTATCTGTAATTAAAGTAACATTTGGTTCTTTAATATCTACAAAAGGAGCTTTAATTCTACGGTTAACTAATCTTTCTTGAACTTTAACTCTAGCTCTTAGAGTTTTACCTCTAAATTGCTCTGCATTTTCACAAGCAATCTCTCTAAGTCTGTCTATTAAGATATCATTTCTTTCAATCTCAGCAGTATCAGCAGCTGCAAGTTCTTGAAGTTCAATTTTAGTTTGAAGCAGTGAGAAGTTATAATCTATATAATTCCCATCAAACTCTTGAAGCTCCATATTTTCAAGGTGAATAATCTTATCAAAACAGTTGTTTAATATGTATCTGTTATGAGTGATAACTAGCATTGTTCCTTTGTGTGAGTTAATTAGAGCTTTAAGTGAGTTAAGGTTCTCAAAGTCTAAGAAAACATCAGGCTCATCCATGATTATTAAATCAGGGCTATTAAGAAGTCCTCTAATTACTTGAACAAGCTTAAATTCTCCACCACTAAGTCCTGATACAAGTAAATCTTTATAACTCATTAAGTTTGCAAGATTTAAGTTTCTGTTAATAGTATCTTCAAAATTATCTCCACCGATTGCAGAGAATAAATCTAAAGTTTCTTGATATTTTTCAAGTAAAACTTCTATATTTTCACCAGATTCCATTTCAGTACAAATTGATGTTATCTCATTTTGTAGTTTAATGAATTCTTCTCCAATATATTCAAAAACAGTAATATCTCTGTCTTTGTCTACATGTGAGAATTGACTTACATAACCAACTTTACAATTTGGAGCAACTTCTAGTTTCCCATCAAATAAATATTTATCATTATTTTCATTATCATTTAAAATCATATCTATTAGAGTACTTTTTCCACTACCATTTGTTCCTATGAAAGCAGCGTGTTGTCCCTCTTCTAATGTAAATGAAATTTTATTATATAGATCCTTTTCAGGGAATGAATAGGATAAGTTTTCGATTTTTAACATAATATACCTCTCTTTATAACTAAAAAAGAGCCTATAAACTAGGCACTTTAAGCTGTTTTCTTAACAATTAAAATTTTTATATAGTAAAAATTTTTGCTAAGTTTATTAGAGATAGCATAACATTTTTTGCAACTAAATTCAATTGTTTGAAATAAGTAGTATAAATGTAGTTAATATTAAAAGTAATTATAATGAAAAAAAGAATAGTATAATATTAAATGTAGAAATTAAAATGAAAATATTGAAAAACAAATAAATAAATGATATAATCATTAAGAACCGTTGGAAGGCGTGGGTAATGCCTTAGTCCAAATATTCCATTTGCGGGATTAAGGATGGTATACCATCTTTTTTTTTGCCTAAAGAGAGGGAAAATATGGATAAAATAGATAATCCAATTGATATTGAAAAACAAATAGAGTTAATGAAAAAATACATTGTATTTTCAAGAAAAACTAAAATTAAAAATATTTTAGAGTATACAGGATATTTTAGACTAAGCAGATATGCAAAATATTTAATATCATTTAGTAATATTATCGGAAGTAAACCAGATCAAGATTTATTATTTGCTTTATATGAATTTGATTCAGAGTTACGGAATGTAATGTTTAAAAGTTGTGAAAAGGCAGAGATACAATTTAAAAGCAATTTATCAAATGCAATTTCTATGAAAGTTAATGATTCGGTTTTTTATATAAAAGAAGAATATTATACTCCAACTAAAGGAGAAAAAGATAAATTAAGAAAAGAATCTAATAGAAGATGGTTTGAAAGAACATTTTTTAGAAAGTTGAAAGAACAAGAAGAAAATTTACGAAGAGATAAAAATAAATTTCCAGAGTTAAAAGAATATAGAGGAAATGGAGAAAGAAGTAGAAAGAAAATTCCTTGTTGGGCAGCTTTTTCATATTATGAGTTTGGAACTATAACAAATATATATTCATATTTAAGAGGAGATTTAAAGAAGGAAGTTTTAATATATGGATATTCTAAAAAAAGATATAGTAAGTCAACTGTAAAATGTGTGGAAACTTGGATTGATGGTATAAGAAATTTAAGAAATATTTGTGCTCACCATAATAAATTGGTTGGGAAGACTTCTTCAATCATATTATTAGATTTAGATGATGATAATAAGATATTAAGTAGTGAAACAGATTTATTTTCAAGAATATATGCATTAAAGAAAATTTTAAATAAAAAAGACAGTGAGATATTAAAAAAAGATTTAATAAGAATAATAAAGAAGGCAAAATTAAATATTTATGAATTTAATATATTACCAAAAAAGTGGGAAGAACTTTTTGATGATATAAAATATTTATAGCAAATTACTTTAATCTTTGTAGCAAGATTTTATTTGAAGGAATAATATATATAATACCATTGGAAGGCTAGGGTAGTGCCTTAATCAAAATATTCCATTTGTGGGGAGAGTAAGACTAGATGTTTTGCTCTTTTTTTATATTTAGTTCATAAAAAGTGAAGAAGATACAAGAAAAGTTATATTAAGATAATTAAAAGGAGATACATAGATGAAATTTTACTTAGCACCACTAGAGGGAATTACAGGATTTATATATAGAAATGCGTATGAAAAAACTTTTCATAATGTAGATAAGTACTTTACACCATTCATAGTTCCTAATCAACATAAGAAGTTTAAAACTAAGGAATTAAAGGATATAATGCCAGAACATAATGAGGGAATGTATGTTGTACCACAGATACTTACAAAAAGTGCAGAGCAGTTTATTGATACAGCTATGCAACTTAAAAATTTAGGTTATGATGAAATTAATTTAAATCTTGGTTGCCCATCAGGAACAGTTGTATCAAAAGGAAAAGGGTCAGGATTCCTTGCTTTTAGAGATGAGCTTGATAAGTTTTTAGAAGAAATTTTTACACAGGTTAAAGATATGAAGATTTCTATAAAAACTAGACTTGGTAAAGATGAGCCAGAAGAGTTTTATGAGCTTATAAAGATATTTAATAAATATCCTTTAGAAGAATTAATAATTCATGCTAGAACACAAAAAGATTTTTATAAGAATAAGCCTAATTTAAAGGTTTATAGAGATGCAATGGCTTTAAGCACTAATAAGCTTTGTTATAATGGAGATATTTTCAATGCAGCAGATTATGAAAGATTTATAAAAGAGTTCCCAGATGTCGATACAATAATGCTTGCAAGGGGAGTAATATCAAATCCTGCATTACTTTCAGAGATTAAAGGAGAAATAAATCTTACAAAAGAATTATTAATAAATTTCCTAGATGATATTTTAGAAAATTATATGATAGATATGAGAAATGATGAGAGAATAGTTTTATTTAAAATGAAAGAAATATGGTCTTATATGATTTGGCAGTTCTCAGACCATAAAAAACACTTTATAAAAATAAGAAAATCACAAACTTTAAAAGAATATAAAGAAGCAGTAGCAAGTCTTTTTGCAGAGCAGAAGTTAGTCAAAGGTGCTAGACTGTTTGAAGAGAGAATATAACTTTTATAAAAGATTAATATTAGTAAAAACAAAGCTCAAAAGTTAGAACATCTAACTTTGAGCTTTAATTTTATTTCCAAGCGTTATAATAAGGATTATATCTTTTCTCAATACCTATTGTTGTACTATCGCCATGTGCAGGGTGTACATTAAGATTTTCATCTTGGCTATTTATAAGTCTTACAACACTTTCTTTTAAAGCATTGATATCACCAGTTTTTAAGTCTGATCTACCAACTGCACCTTTAAATAAAGTATCTCCTGAGTATAAGTCATTTTCAAATTTATAGCATACTCCACCACCTGTATGACCAGCTGTTGGAATAAATGATATTTTTTTATCTCCAAGTGGAAGTGTATCTCCATCTTGAAGTCTTACAATTTCTCTACCATCAAGATTGTAGTGTCTTACAATACCACGCTCGTTGTATAGGTTTGTGTAGTTATCTACAAATAAATCATATTCCTTTTCATAAATATAGATAGGAACATTAAATGAATCTGTAGCACTTATATGGTCAAGGTGAGAATGTGTTAATATGATTCCCTTAACCTCTAAGTTATTTTCTTCTACAACTTTTCTAAGTTTTTCTTTTTCATATCCTGGGTCAACAATATAACATTGTCCCATATAATCTATTATATAGACATTCATATCTATATAAGCATCCTTATATATTTCTCCGTTTACTTCAACTTTTATCATTTTAAAATTCTCCTTTATTGAAAGTAATTAAAAATTTATAAGTAGTAAATAATAATAGTAATCAAATTATAATAATAAAAGGAAGTTTTATCAACCTATTGTGACAACAAAGTGAAAAGTTACAAAGAATTATAGCTTATAAGTTATTTTTAGAATAGAATATTGAATGTTGTTTTGATTTTTTAGAAATAAAGTATTTATTAATTAAAAATAAATTTATTATTAACAAGTTGACTGTATAGTAACTATATAGATTATGATACTTTTAGTTAAGAGTACAAATAAGATGATTTACTTAGGATAAAAATTTAAAGTAAAACAAAGGTGGAAATAAGAAATAGTATTTTTAATATTATATTCAAAAGGGGGAAAACATGATGGAAACAAATTCAATATCAAAAGAGTTTAATTTTACGTCGCTTATAAAATTTACAGTGCCATCTATACTTATGATAATTTTTATAGCTATGTATAGTATTGTTGATGGGGTTTTTGTATCAAGATTTATAAATACAGATGCACTATCAGCTTTTAATATAGTATATCCATTTATAAATGTTGTTATTGGAATTGGAGTTATGCTTGCAAGTGGAGGAAGTGCCATCATTGCGAGAAAAATTGGAGAGAAGAATGTAGAAGAGGCAAAGCAGAATTTTACTTTTATAATTATTTCAGGGCTTATTATTGGAATTATTATTGCAATACTTGGATATATATTTTCAGAAAAAATGATTTATATGCTTGGAGCAACAGAGGAATTATATGATTACTGCCAAAGTTATTTATATATGGCACTTATTTTTGTACCAATGTATATAGTGAATTTACTATATCAAATGTTAACTATAACAGCAGGAAAGCCTAATATTGGACTTATCCTAACGGTTGTGGGTGGAGTTACTAATATTATTTTAGACTATGTTTTTATAGAAATTTGTGGAATGGGAATAGCTGGTGCAGCACTTGCAACTGGGCTTGGAAATCTTATTCCTGTAATTATGGGAACTATTTATTTTATGAAGACTAAGGATATGCTTCATTTTGTAAAGTTTAAGTTTGATTTTAAAGTATTATTTGATACTTGTATAAATGGTTCATCAGAGATGGTTAATAACCTTGCAACAGGAATTACAACTATATTATTTAATATTATTATGATTAGATTACTTGGTGCTAATGGAGTTGCAGCAATGAGTATTGTTTTATATGGACAATTCCTTGTTACAGCTATATTTATAGGATTTGCTTCAGGAGTTGCACCTATTATAAGTTATAACTATGGAGAGGGGAATAGAGCTCAAAGTAAGAAGATTATAAAATATAGTTTTATATTCATAGCTATTAGTTCTGTAGTTTGTTATGTGCTTTCAATGGTTTTTGTAAAAGGAATAGTTGGAGTATTTTCACCAGAGGGTACAGAGGTTTATAAGATTGGATATAATGG
>NZ_CAMQRY010000090.1 GCF_947036855.1 uncultured Clostridium sp. | reverse complement strand
ATAGTTATATAGATGTAGTTGATGGACTTATAATTTCAGGTGGATATGATATTAATCCAGCTAGATATAATGAGGAAATACATGAAAAGCTTGAAGAAATATCAGTTGAGAGAGATGAGTATGAGTTTTATTTATGTCAAAAAGCAAAGGAGAAATCTGTTGCAACATTTGGAATTTGTAGAGGGCATCAACTTATAAATGTTGCATATGGTGGGAGTTTGTATCAAGATATTTCTTTAAAGGATGGAGACTTTTTAGAACATAGACAACAAAGAATACCAGCATGTGCAACGCATAATGTTCAGGTGGAAAAAGAGAGTAAGCTATATAATATTTTAGGAGAAAATATTTATGTGAATTCTTTTCATCATTTAGCAATTAAAAACCTTGCAGAGGGCTTTAGTATTTCAGCAGTTTCAGAAGATGGAATTATAGAAGCTATTGAAAAAAAGAATGATGATTTTTTAGTTATGGGGATTCAATGGCATCCAGAAGCACTAACAAAAGATAATGACAAGATGCTTAATATATTTAAATATTTTATAGATAGTATAAAATAGGAAATAAAATATTTAGCTATAAAAGTTGAGTTTATAGGAGGAGTTTTAATAATGGAAAAAAGCAAAAGACATAAAATTGGGCTTTGGAGTATGATTTTACTAGGATTTAACTCAATAGTCGGGACAGGAATATTTCTTTTACCTAATAAAGCTATGAAGCTTATGGGAACAGCAAGTCTTTTAGTAATTTTATTTGATGCAGCACTTGCGGTAGCTGTAGCACTTTGTTTTGCAGAAGCAGGAAGTATGTTTAGTAAAGGTGGAGGACCATATCTTTACACAAAAAAAGCATTTGGAGATTTTCCAGCATTTGAAGTTGGAATAATGACATATGCAGTTTGTATTATTGCAGCAGCAACTATGGCAGTAGGATTTTCAACAGCTTTATCAGTTTTTTGGCCAGCAGCGGCACATGGGTTAACAAAAGACATAATAGTAATTTCTGTAATAGTAGTTTTAACAATTATAAATTTAATTGGAGTTAATTTTACAAAGATTATTTTAAATGTAGCAACTATCGGAAAGTTAGTTCCACTTGTATTATTTATAGCAGTAGGGATTTTCTTTATAAAAGGTTCTAATTTTACACCGATTCTACCTCATAATACATATGTTTCAGGTTCATTTGGAACAGCAGCATTATTAATATTTTTCGCATTTACAGGGTTTGAGAGTTTAGCACTTGGTGCTGAAGATATGGAAAATCCAAAGAAGAATATTCCAAGAGCAATTATTATTGTTATGGCAATAGTTGCAGCAGTATATATGCTTATACAAATAGTTTCAATAGGAATGCTTGGGCAAGGTCTTGCAAATGATTTAACACCAGTAAGTACAGCCACTCAAAGGTTCCTTGGACCATTTGGTGCAGATTTTATTAGTATTGGAATTTTGGTGTCTATCATAGGAATAAATGTAGCACAATCATTTTATACACCAAGAATAGCAAAAAGCTTAGCGGATGATGGATTACTACCAAAACCAATGGCTAAGATGAGTAAAAGAAATGTACCGTATATTGGAATAATAGTAAGTGCAATTATTACAATTCCAATAGCGTTATCTGGTTCATTTACAGAACTTGCAGTTATAAGTTCAATATCAAGATTTGCACAGTATCTTCCAACTTGTGTAGCTATACTTGTTTTAAGAAGAAAGAAAGATTTAAATGCAACATTTAGAATACCTTTTGGACCCATTATACCAATAGTAGCATCTGTAGTTAGTATATGGCTTGTTTTACAATCAAGTTTAAAGAATATAGTTTGGGGGCTTGGTGCTCTTGTTATAGCAGTTCCACTATATTTCATCATGAGAAAATATAATAAACAAGAAGAAATAAAAGAATAAAATTTAGATTAATTACTAATATTTCTTATATAGTGAAAATATATAAGAAATATTGCTTAAAATAGGTTTACTAAATTTGAAAAACAAAATAAAAAAAGATATAATTAATAAGATTTGTGTTAAGAAATTATAAACAAATCTTATTAATTTTTTTTATCTTATAAATTATATTCTTTGAAAATATAATAAGGTGAAATTAAATTTAAACAAATGATAAATGAAAAGGGAGGATCGCATGGGAAATGAGAATTTAACAATTTATGATTTATTATCATTTTTTAAAAGATGGGGTATAGTTATAATTATAATTGCGATTATTGTAGGATATGGTGGACATAAGTATTTAGTGAAACCAAAGTATAGTAATACTGTATTATTGGGGCTTACAGATACTGATACTAGTGGAGCTGTTGGTAAAATAAAAAAATCCCATTACTATACGATGATTAGTGGGGTAGATCTTTTAATGAGAATGAAAGTTTTTCAAAATGATATAGCAGGAGGTTTACAGGGTCAATCTATGGCTAAAGTAAATAAAGGTATTAATATAATACAAAATCCTGAAAATATGACATTTACTATTCAGTATACATCAGAAAATAAGAGTGAAATAAATAATATATTAGATGCATACTCTAATAAAATAATTGAAATAATGAAGAAAGGATACTGCTATAGTATTCATAAAATTAGCCTTGGTAAACTTAGTGAAGTTAACTCAGAGATTTATACAGTAATATATTCAATGATAGGAATAATATTTGGTATTTTAGTATCAGCATTCTTAGATATGATTATATTTAAAGGTAGAAAATCAGGAGGTAAAGAATGATATATTTAATAATTTTATTTGCACTTGCTATATTTGCTATTTTAGATTTTTTCCATGTTAGAGAAAAAACAGTAGCAGGTGCAGGTGGGAAACATGTAGCGGAAAAGATTGATGACTCTAATAAAATTGGAGGATTTAAGCTTACTATATTTATATTAATAGTTCTTGGTTTAATAGCATTTGCTGGATTTAGATACTATGTAGGATTAGATTACTCATCATATTCAAATATATTCTATGAAATAATGGATGGTCAAAAAGTTGGACTAGAGCCAGGATTTGTTTTTGTTAATAAGATAATAGGTGAGCATTTTGCATACCCAACATTAATGTTTTTAATATTTGCAGCAGTAACGGTAGGATTTAAAAGTATTATAATTAAACAGTCTACAAATAGAGTGTTTTTTGCATTATTTATAGCAGTATCATTATATTTCTTAGTTGGGACTATGGGGCAGATAAGAAGTACTTTTGCACAAGCAATAGATTTTATAGCTTTATACTTATATCTGAAAAATAAAAGAATAATACCATTTATACTTATATTAATATCGGTTTTATTCCATGTTTCAGCTATTGTATTTTTACTTATTTTCATTGTTGGTGCAAGAAGATATAATACTGTAGTAATTATAGGACTTTTAGTTGTATGTGCTCTTGGTGGTCACTTCTTAGATATCAAGGGGATTGGATTACATTTTAAAGGTTCATATGGATTTATTGGAGATAAAATATATGCATATACTAATATTATGTCACAAAAAATGGGGCTGAGTTTTAATGTACTATTAGATATCTTTACAGTCACATTTATATTAATAGTAAGAAAAATATATAATATAAATAATCGGAAATTTAATATTTTATTTAATGTTTACTTACTAGGGGTTATATCTATGTTTGTATTCAATAATTATTTCATTATAGGGATTAGATTTTCTAATTATTATAGATTAGCCCTTATACTGCTAATACCATATTTGATGAATAAAATTCATAATAAGAAAGTGAGATTTTTATTTGTAAGTATGTTTGTATTTATATATTTTGTTATGAATATAAGATTTCTACAAGCTAATGCAGTTTTTTATCTTCCATATAGAATGAATATATTTGGGTATATAATTTAATAGAATATTAGGAAGTTTAAAAATATAAAAATAAAACCACTAAGGGGGGAATCCGCTTGGTGGTTTTTCTAATATAAAATAATATGATTGCTAATTATTTTGTAACGCATTATAACTTTTAAATTATCTAACTTCAAATGATGATTGGTCATAAAAGTCAACTTTTTCACCTTTTGGTATTGAGCATGATACTAAAGCTATAACTAACGCTAATGAACCTAATATTAATATTGTCATAATTTTTACCCCCTATAAATTTAATTTCTATTATAAACTAGAAACGTTTTTTTCTAACTTTTTCTAGATTTGTTCTTTTCTATAATATTATTATATCTCTAAAAGATTACAAATAAATATCAATAAAATTAAATAAAAATTTCTTTTTCCGTAAGTATTTATTAAGAAAATTACTATATTAATAATAAGTTACTTAGAAGTGTGTTATGTTAATAAAATATGTAGAGATTTAGGGGTGTGACTATTTATATTTAGCACATATGTGCAACTAAAATGTATCTGAAGTGTATCTGAAATGTAATTTTATTGATGGCATATAGTGGGAATTGATATAAAGAAAGATAGAAATCAAATTTAAATTTCTATCTTTCTTTATAATGCATAAATTATTTTATTTTTCAAATGTGAATGTTAAATTTGAATTATTTTGAAGTGGTATTGTACTTAGGTTATTTGTAGGTAATAGTGTGCCTTTTGAGCTACCTGTAGAATAACTATATTTCCAAGAACCAGAACTTGTATTAGCAATGCCAAATAAACTTGATATATTATCAGAAGTTTCTTTACCAGTAAAGAATGGAGAAAAAATCTGAATGTTGTTTTCAAGGAAACTTCCAATATTTTTTTTCTTTGTTGTAAAAGCAAAATTATCCAAATAATTTTCACCTGATATTTTATCTTGGACAGTTACATTAACTTTATATGTTGCATCACCTTTTTTCTCGAGTTTTTTATGTATGATGACAGCCCCCCCAGCAATTGCTATTATCAATAGTATAATAATTAGTTTTAGATGTTTTCTCATTTCTTACGCCCTCCGAATTGATTTCTACTTATTTATAGCATATTTTAGTTTGCTTTAAAAATAAAGAGTTAAAAAAGTAAAGTTGAATTACAATTTAATTAAAGTTGACTTTTTTTTCACTTGAACGTATACTAAATTAGTCGACTAAGTTAGTCGGCTAATTAAAGGGTGGTGTTGATTTTGGATGAGAGAGATGATGAAGAGTTATATTTAGAAATGAGAACAATGATGAAAACTCACTTTACACAAAGTAGAGCAGTTTTAGAAGAACATGGTCTTTATGTGGGACAACCTAGATTTTTATTTGTTTTAAGGAAACATAGTGGGATTAGTCAAAAAGAAATGGCAGAAATATTATGTGTAAAACCAGCAACTGTTAATGTTACAGTTAAAAGACTTGAAAAAGCAGGTTTTATTGAGAAAAAAATAGATGAAGTTAATAAGAGAGTTTCAAGACTTTATTTAACAGATAAGGGTAGAGATACTTGTATAACGGTTAAAGAAGTTATGAAAAATATAAATGAAAAATCATTTAATGTTTTAAATGATGAAGAGAAAGATTGGCTTAAAAAGATTCTTAAAAAAGTAAACAATAATTTAGAAAAATGTTTAGATAAATAATACAAAAGATTAGGAGAGTGAATAAATGCTTAAATTGTACAAGCAACTTAAACCTTATGTTGGTTCTCTGATTGTGATAGGAATACTTTTATGTATACAGGTAGCAACAAGTTTATTTTTACCAACACTTATGGCTGAGATAGTCGATAAGGGTATTATGAATGGTGATACAAGTTATATATTAAATGTTGGAGGAGAGATGTTAATTGTTACTATTATTGGAATGATAGCTATGATTATATCTTCTTTATTTATATCAAAGGTTGGAATTGGATTTGCAAGGGATATAAGATCAAAATTATTTAGAAAGGTTGAAAGCTTTTCGCAAGGAGATATAGATAAGATAGGTGTAGCCTCTCTTACTACAAGAACTACGAATGATATAACACAAGTTTCAACAGTAACCATTACAATTCTTAGAATGATGGTTACAGCACCTATTATGATGGTTGGAGCAATTATTATGGCTGTTGAAAAGAGTCCAAAACTTTCAGTTGTTATACTTATTGCAATACCTATTCTTTTAATTGTTATAACATTAATTGGTATGAAGGGTGTTCCTTTATACAAAAGTATCCAATCAAGACTTGATAAGGTCAATCAAGTTATGAGAGAGAAACTTAATGGTATAAGAGTTATAAGAGCATTTAATAAGAGTGAGTTTGAAAGTGTTAAGTTTAATGAAGCTAACAAAGAATTAACTGATACATCAATTAAAGTAAATAAGCTTATGGGTTCACTTCAACCAGTTTTAATGCTTATTTTAAATATTACAACTGTAGCACTTGTTTGGGTTGGAGCAATAATGGTCAATAATGGTTCAGTTCAAATAGGTAACCTTATGGCTGTAATTCAATATGCAATGCAGATTATGTTCTCACTTATTATGCTTGCAATGATGTTTGTCATGATTCCAAGAGGAGCAGCATCAGCTAAAAGAATTAATGAAGTTATGGATATTGAGCCATCTATTAAGGATGATATAAAAGTGAAAAATGCCAAAATAGATAAAGGAAGTATTGAGTTTAAAGATGTTGAGTTTGCTTTTGAAGGAGCAGAAACACCAGTTTTAAGTAATATTTCATTTAAGGTTAATGCAGGAGAAACTCTTTCAATTATTGGGGGTACAGGTTCTGGGAAATCTACGCTTGTTAGTTTAATTCCAAGACTTTATGATATTACATCTGGTGAAATTTTAATAAATGGGACTAGTATAGGAAGTATCTCACAAGAAGAACTTAGAAATCATATAGGGTATGTTCCACAAAAAGCTATATTATTTAGTGGAACAATAGAAGAGAATATAAGATATGGGAAAGAAAATGCAACGGATGAAGAAGTAAAACATGCAGCAGGTGTTGCACAGGCTTCTGAATTTATTGAAAAAATGGATGGTTCATATAAACATGCCATAGCTCAAGGTGGAACAAATGTATCAGGTGGGCAAAAGCAAAGATTATCTATTGCTAGAGCGATTGTTAGAAAACCATCAGTATACGTATTTGATGATAGTTTTTCAGCACTTGATTTTAAGACTGATGCAAAACTTAGAGCAGGACTTAAGAATGAAACAAAGGATAGTGCAACAATTATAGTTACTCAGAGAATTAGTTCAGCTAAAGATTCAGATAGAATTTTAGTTCTTGATGAAGGACAAATAGTTGGAATGGGAACACATAAGGAACTTGCAAAAAACTGTCCTTTATATAAAGAGATAGCATTATCACAACTTTCAAAGGAGGAGATGCAAAATGAGTTCAACTAATGAAAAATTAAAACAGAGTAAATCATCAAGCTCTCCATTTGGAAGAGGACAAGGTGGAATGAAAGGGCCAAAGGCTAAAGATTTTAAAGGTTCTATGAAAAGATTATTTGGATATCTTAAAGAATTTAAGATTAGAATGGTAGTTATATTTATACTTGCTATAATAGCAACAATTTTTAGTGTTATAGGACCAAAGGTTTTAGGTCTTGCTATTACTAAGATTGGTGATGGAGTAATGGAAAAGTATAAAGGTGTACCTGGTGCAACTATGGATTTCCATTATATATTTTATGTTTTATTAATCCTTGCAGGGTTATATATTTTAAGCGCTGTATTTTTATTTGCACAGAAGTTTGTAATGGCATCTGTTGCACAAAAAACAGTATATACACTTAGGGAACAAGTAGAAGATAAACTTAATAAATTACCACTTAAATATTTTGATGGACATTCAAAAGGTGATTTACTTAGTAGAGTTACAAATGATTTAGAGAATATAGGTTCAACTCTTCAACAGAGTTTAAATGAACTTATTACATCACTAATCACTGTAATTGGTGTTATGATTATGATGCTTAGTATAAATGTATGGCTTGCACTTATATGTATTATAATAATTCCACTAGGGATATTTGGGATTAAACCAATTATGAAGCGTTCTCAAAAGTTCTTTGCAGAGCAGCAAAAAGAAATTGGTTTAATTAATGGACATATAGAAGAGGTTTATTCAGGTCATAAAATAATAAAGACATTTAATAGAGAAGAAGCATCAATAAAAGCTTTAGAAGAAATGAATGATAGACTTTATGTTTGTGGATGGAAAGCTCAATTTGTATCAGGTATTATAATGCCATTTATGAGATTTGTAAGTAACCTTAGTTATGTTGCAGTTGCAGTTCTTGGTGGGATATTTGTTACAAAGGGATATATAACACTTGGAGATATACAAGCGTTTATAAGATATGTTCAGCAGTTTACACAGCCAATGAGTCAAGTTGCTAATATTATGAATGTACTTCAATCAACAGCAGCTTCTGCTGAGAGAGTTTTTGAAATTCTTGATGAAGAGGAAGAAATTCCAGAGATTGAAGAAACAAAAGTAATTAAAGATTTAAAAGGAAATGTTACATTTGAAAATGTTGAATTTGGATATACAGAAGATAAAACTCTTATAACTGATATGAATATTGAGGCAAAATCAGGTCAAACAGTAGCAATTGTTGGTCCAACAGGAGCAGGAAAAACTACTATTATAAATCTTCTTATGAGATTCTATGATATTAATTCTGGGTCAATAAAGATTGATGGTGTGGATATTAATCATATGAGTAGAAAAGATTTAAGAAATACATTTGGTATGGTTCTTCAGGATACATGGTTATTTAATGGAACTATAAGAGATAATATTGCTTATGGAGTTGAGAGTGCTACATTTGAACAAGTGGTAGAAGCAGCTAAGGCAGCTCATGCAGATCACTTTATTAGAACTCTTACAGATGGATATGATACAGTATTAAATGAAGATGCATCAAATATATCACAAGGTCAAAAACAACTTCTAACAATAGCTAGAGCAATTCTTGCAGACCCCGCAATTTTAATACTTGATGAGGCTACAAGTAGTGTAGATACAAGGACAGAAGTATTTATACAAAATGCTATGAATAGGCTAATGGAGGGAAGAACAAGTTTTGTTATAGCACACAGACTATCAACAATCAAAGATGCTGATATAATTCTTGTTATGAAAGATGGAAATGTTATAGAAAGTGGAAGTCACGATAATCTTATAGAGCAAAAAGGTTTCTATGAAGATTTATATAACAGCCAATTTGGAGAAGAAATAGAAGAAATGATTATATAAAACAGGTAGCTAGATATCTAAGGTGAGACTTAGTAATATCTAGCTATTTTTCTTTATAATATGTAAGAAAAATTTTATATATCAAATTTAACTTTTAATAAACGAATATATATATAATAAATGTTTTTAGGAGTTGAATTAATGTTAAATAAAAATAAAGAAATAATTAAGAAGGTAATTTTGATTTTTGGCATTAGTATATGTGTAATAGTAGTTTTAACTATAGGATTGGTTAGTTATATAGCTAAAAATGGGTTAAAGAATAAATTTGCTGGGAATTTGCCAGTGAACTTTAGCTCAGAAGAAATATCAAATGAAGAAAGAAAAATTCATTTATATGATAATGGTAGAGATTTATATATTGATAGTGAGAATAATTTAGCATTATTAAATAGACAAGCAGGGAGAGATGTAAAATATATTTGTTTAGATGATAAAAATTCAGATTATGATATTTTAGATATTAAAGTTATTGGTGAACAAGTAATTATACTTGCAAAGGTTAAAGATAAAAAGGATTGGGGATTTAAACATAATGAAAGTATTTTTAAACATAAAAAAGGAGAAGAGAAATATGCATATTTAATTACAGAGTTTAGTGAGACTAATACGCTTTTAGGTAGTTGCAAGATTAGTTTTAATAATGAAAATGCTGATTTATCTAGTGTATATGTTTATCAGGAAAAGTATTATATTTCATATCCTGATAGCAAATCAGATAAATATAATTTCTTTTATTTTAATTATGGTGATTCACATAGCAAGGCAGGTGAACGTGAAGGGAAAGTTTTATTTCAAACAGATAATGTATTAACTAATATATATGCAAGTGAGGAACTTCTTGTTTTTGATACATTAAGCAGTAAAACAGGAGAAATTGAAAGCTATTCTATAAATCAAAAGCTTATAGATAATAAAACTTTTACAAAAAATGATTTTAAAAAGTTT
>NZ_CAMQRY010000089.1 GCF_947036855.1 uncultured Clostridium sp. | reverse complement strand
AGCAGTCGACTGTTAATCGAAAGGTCGTGGGTTCAAATCCCACTTCTGGAGCCAAAAGTCTAAGTATTTATTACTTAGACTTTTTTTTATATAAATTTAGAGAATTAAATATCTTTTTATTATAATATGTAATTGAATTGTAAAAAAAAATTATTGTTTTATTGTAGAAAATATCTAAATAAAACTTTATAGTTATGATATAAATAAAATTGCGACAAAGAATATAATAAATCTTTATAATATTACAATATGAGATATAATATAAGTATAGATTTTAAACGGAGGATGAATGATATGAAAATTTTATTAGTTGAAGATGAAGAAAGTATAAGAGGGTTTTTAAAGATAAACTTTCAAAGAGAAAAATTTACTGTTATAGAATGTGAAAATGGAGAAGAAGGTATTAGAAAGGCTTTAATAGAAAAGCCAGATATAGCTATTCTTGATGTTATGTTACCTGGAATAGATGGTTTTACAGTATGTCAGCAACTTAGAGAAAAGTTTCCTAATATAGGAATTATAATGTTAACTGCTAAAGGTGAAGATATGGATAAGATAATGGGACTTCAGTATGGAGCTGATGACTATGTAGTTAAACCATTTAATCCATTAGAGATTACTTTAAGAGTTAAGGCTTTAATTAGAAGACTTGAAGAGTCAAAAGTTGAAGATGAGAATACAATTAAATCAGATGAGTTCTTATTAGATTTATATTCACAAAGCTTATTTAAAAATAATGATGAGATAGATGTAACTCCAAAAGAATTCTTACTTATGAAAATATTCCTTCAAAATCCAGGTAAGGCATTTACAAGAGATGAACTTTTAAACCTTGTTTGGGGTATTGATTTCTTTGGTGATCCTAAGATTGTTGATGTTAATATCAGAAGACTTAGAGCTAAAATTGAAGAATTACCATCAAAGCCTAAATATATAGAAACTATTTGGGGAACAGGATATAGATGGAAAAGATAAGGAGATTCTAGATGAAAAGTATAAAAAGTAGGCTTGTTAGAAGTTTTGTTTTAGTTGTTTCTGCAACCATACTTATAGTTTCAGTTATGTTTTTAATGTTTATTACTAGATATTACTATCAAGGTACTGAAGATATACTTAAGAGTCAAGTAAAAGTAGCAGCAGATTTTTATGATAAATATTTATCTGAAAACTCGTTAGAATACAATGTTTACGAGGATAAGGATATATTTTGGCAGCAAACAGATGCTCAGGTGCAAATTTATAATAATAAGGGAATACTTATCATGGACTCATCAGGAGTTGATAAACATGGTAGTCAGCCTAATGACGTTAAAAATGCATTAATAGGTGGAATTGGAGAATGGGTAGGTCATGTTGATTATAGTAATCAAAAAGTTATGGCTGTATCATATCCACTTAAAAGTAATGGGGAAATTGTTGGTGTTGTTAGATACATAACATCTCTTGAGGGAATTAATAGATTTATTTTCAAGTTTGCGGCTGTATTTATAATTATTGGATTGGCAGTTCTTATTATTGGTATTGGTATTAGTTATTTACTTGCTAATAGTATAGTTAATCCTTTAAAGACTTTAACTAAGACTTCAGAGGAATTTGCAAAAGGTAATTTAAATGCTAAAAATAAAATTGAAACTGATGATGAAATTGGTAAATTAGCATATACACTTAATTTTATGGCAGATGAAATTAAGAAGAGAGAGGCTTTAAAAAATGATTTTATTTCATCAATATCTCATGAACTTAGAACGCCTTTAACAGCTATTAAAGGTTGGGCTATTATTTTAAATAATGAAGATACTGATAAAGAAATGCTTGCTCAAGGATTTAATATTATTGAGAAAGAGGCAGATAGGCTTAGTCATATGGTTGAAGAACTTTTAGATTTTTCTAAATTTGTTAGTGGTAGAATTACGCTTAAAAGTGAAGAAATTGAAATGAATGATTTTGTCCAATATATTAAAATGTATATGGATCCAAGAGCAACTAGAGAGAATAAAAAGTTTCTTATACACAAATTGCCTTATGATGTTATTGTTGAGGGTGATAGAGATAGACTTAAACAAGTATTTATTAATATAATTGATAATGCATTTAAATTCACTGATGAAGGAGGTTCTATTTCAATAGACCTTAAAGATGAAGATAAGAATATTACTATGATTATTAAAGATACTGGTTGTGGAATAAGCGCAGAGGAAATTCCTAAAGTTAAGGAAAAATTCTTTAAGGGTAAAAATTCTAAATCACAAAATGGTATTGGTTTATCAATCTGTGATGAGATAATAAAGTTGCATAAGGGTAGCTTTAATATTGAGAGTGAACTTGGAGAAGGAACTACTATGTTTATTAGTATTCCAAAGCTTAGGGATAAGTCTGTATAGGTGTAAAGGGGTTTTTATATGAAAAAAATAGTTGTTTTACTGGGTATTTTATTAGTTGTTGCTTTTACGTTAACAGGATGCTTTAAGAGTGATAAACTTGAAGAAAATAAAATTATAGCACCTATACCAACTAACTTAGAGGTTTATGGAACATGGGAAGTTGTGTCAGAGTATGCAGTTGGTGATAATGATACTTATAAAAAGGTTGAAAATATTAAAAAACCTATTATAACTATTTCTGATAAAAGTGCGATTGTTGGTGATATGGAAATTGATAATCCAACTTTTAAATTTAAACGAGTTATAAAAGATAAGTATTTGCCAAAGGCTTTTGAAAGTTTAGTTAATGATGTTCCTTTAAAAGAGGGATATATGAATATTATAACTGTTTCAGATAATACTAATCTTTATCTAGATTTTATTATGAAGAATGATAATGAGGGATATATTTATGCTATTGGTGACTTGATTAAGGTAAAAAGAATACAGTCTAATGTAGATATTAATAATAATAGTGCTAGTATTGATTCTAAAGAGAAGCAAAATAGTGGTATATTGTTAGGTTTAAAGACACCTATAACGGATGCTGATGGAAAAGCAACAAGTAAGGAAGAATATAAAACTTATTGGATTAGTATGATTGATGATAAACTTCAAGATACTATAATTATGAATGGGCTTGTTCTTCCAAGAGTGAATGGAACATTTTCAGATATTGATACTAAAAATAGTATGAAGAATGGAGCAGAAATTCAAACATTAAAGGTTGTAAATCATAATAAAAATGGAAAAGCTGTTACGCAGGAAAGTTTGCTACCAAGTACAAGTAATAGAGAAATAACTTTTGTTGGTAAAGATTATATTGGGGTTGAATATAAAAATCCTAAAAATAATGAAGAAGAGTATAAATTATCAACTGTTGATAATATTACTTCACCTAAGAGTTTAGATATGACTGGTATCTTTGGAAGCAATGGAGAGCGTGAGTATACAACTAGTAGAGATCAATTTATTAGTAGTAAGCCTAGTTTTGTTTTAGATAAATATAACCTTGGGAATTACAGTACTAGTGATATTACTATGTTTAGAAAAAATGCTAAGTGGGTAGTTCAAGGTAATATAGATTCTGATATTGTTGGAGTTAATGATTTATCATTTGATATAAATGTTTCTCCAGTTGGAACTTTAGTTAATTATGATGCACTACCTGTTAGTTGGAATAAAGTTAAGGATATTGATCCAAAAGCTGTTGATGCTTTTAGTTCACCATCTGGGAATTTTATTGTTGTGATAAACAATAACTCTATAAATGTTTATATGATTAAGAATGGTGATATAGAGAAAAAACCTGCTAGAGTAATTAATATTGCAAGCGGTGATGTTCCAGTTATGGGTGAATGGGCTACTGGTGATTTTGTTTCTTTATGGAATAAAGCGGTTGAAGAAAAAATTAAAAAATAATAGAATAGAGTTAGTAGTAAAATCTAAGTATGGATAGTTTTATTTATACTTAGATTTTTTAATTTGCGGGGGTGTTTTATGAATACGATAGATTGTAGAGGACTTGAATGTCCTATGCCAGTTATTAATACAAAAAAATATTTTGAAAAAATTAGTAGTGGTGAGGCTAAAGTTATTACTGATAATGAAATTTCTAAAAATAATTTAGAGAAGTTTGCACTTGGAAATGGATTTGATGTTACTTGTGACATGTTAGGTGATGATTTTGTATTGATTATGAAAAAAAGTCAAAGTGAAATTATTGAAGAGAGCAAAGAGCATTTTTCTATTCTAATAGGAAGTGATAAACTAGGTACAGGTGATGATTCGCTTGGGCAAACTCTTATGAAAAGTTATATTTATGCTCTTAGTGAGAGTGATAAGATGCCAAGAAAAATTATGTTTTTAAATTCAGGTGTTAAACTTGTTTCAAGTGATTCAAAAGTTTTGGAATCTCTTGAGCTAATGAAAAATAAGGGTGTAGAAATTTGTAGTTGTGGGGTTTGTTTAGAGTTCTTTGGAATTAAGGATGATGTTAGAGTTGGTGAGATAACTAATATGTATTCTATAGTTGAAGAGATGAATTCAGTTTCAAATCTTATAAAATTATAATTTTATAGTAGAAAGGAATTTTGATATGGATTATGACATTATAATAGTTGGAGCAGGCCCTGCAGGACTTGCTACTGCTATAGAGGCTAAAAGAGAGAATGATGATTTAAGTGTTTTAGTTATTGAGAGAGAAGAAGATTTAGGTGGAACTTTAAATCAATGTATACATTGTGGTTTTGGTAAGGATATTTTTAATGAACCATTAACTGGAACTGAGTTTGCACAACGATTTATAGATTCTATAAATGAGTTAGATATTGAAGTGAAAGTTGATACAACAGTTATATCTATTTCAAGTGAAAAAGTTGTTAGGTATGTTAGCCCTAGTGAGGGAGTTGTTGAAATTTCAGCTAAGGCTATTATTATTTCAACAGGGATAAGAGAATTATTTTCAGGAAATATAAGCATTCCTCTAAATAAGTTTGCTGGTATTTATACTGTTGGAACTGCTCATAAGTTTATAAATAATCAAGGATATTTACCAGGTAAGAGTATAGTTATACTTGGTACAAGTGATACTAGTCTAATTGTTGCTAGAAGGCTGATTTTAGAAGGTGCAAAAATTAAAGCTATCATTGAAAGTTCAGACCACTTAAGAGCTGAAACAGAGTATGCTAGAAAGATTGTAGAGGATTTTAGTATTAGAGTATTATATGGATATAAAGTTAATGAGGTTATTGGTAGTGAAAGAATTAATGAAATTAAGATTTCTAGGATTGAAGATAATGATGAAGAACAATTAGAAGTTGTAGAAACATTAAGCTGTGATTCACTACTTATATCAGTTAATTTTTTACCAGATAAAAGAATTGCAGAAATTTTAGGTGTTGAAGTTGATGAAGAAACACAAGGAATTAAATTAAATGATGATTTAACTACGAATATAGATGGTATTTTTGCAGCTGGTGGAGTTGTAAAAGGCTATGATAATGCAGATATTTGTGCAAAGCAAGGTAAGGATGTTGCAAGAGTAGTGGTTAAATATTGTGAAGATATAAAATTTTAAATCAAAAAGCAAATCACTAAGATTATGATAATCTTAGTGATTTGCTTTTTTTACTTTATATTTTTCTATAATGTTAATTATGCAAGTTAAGATTATATAGTAAAATGCAAAATTAAGTACAAGAGCAAAAATATTAAGCCCAGTTGATGAGATAAGACTTTTACCGATAGTATTATTTGGAATTGTTAAGAACTCAACTGGAAAGCCATATGATGTACCTGCATCTGTTAGTGAGCTATATGGCATTATATAAGTAGCTAAAAATGTTATGAAAATTGCAAGTAAGAATTTTTTAGGTTTGTTTATCAATAAAATCACCTCCGTATTAAATATTATAACCTAAAATATGGATAGTGATTCGAGGGAAAATTAATTTTAATAAAAAAATAATATATAATAAGAAAATTTAGCATATAAAAAAAGATAAATTAGCTTTTAAGCTAATTTATCCATAAGTTTATCAAATATTAGGTCATGCCCAAGTTTATCAAGGTGTAGACCATCTGTATAGTATGAACCACTTTGAGGTATTACTGAGTTTATATCTATGAAATCTAATTCTTCTGATGTAGCATACTCTTTAAGTTGTGTATTAAGAATTTTTATAGTTTCATTAACATTATTATAATCAACAGTAGCATCCCAACGAACTTGTGCAATTTCTCCAAGTAGTTTTGGTGCTGAGATTATTATAGGAATTATATTATTTGCTCTAGCTTCTTCAATCATAGCTTTAATATTCCTAAATGTTATTTTAGGATTTCTACTTTGAAGCGCATCATTTGAACCACATAAGATAGTTATATGAGTTGCTTCTTTATTTATTATATCTTTTGTGAATCTTGAAAGCATACTAGATGATGAATCACCAGCAACGCCTTTATTTATTACTGTTACATTAGATAGAGTTTCAGAAAGTTTAGAAACCCAACATTCATTTGGAGAAACTCCATAGCCTTTTGTTATAGAATCTCCAATACATATTAACTTCATTAGTGTACACGACCTTTCACTTAATTAAAAAGTTTTCAGTAAGCATTTTCTGCAAATTATTGTTGTTCCTTTGTTAGCAGTAACAAATTCACCTTCTTTTAAATCCTTGCTACATAAATAACATATTGTTTTATTATATGTAGAAATCTCGGATTTATTTTGTTTTTTTTCTATACTGACACTTTTTTTATCTTTTAATTGCTTAGTTCTATTATATAAAACTTTCTCAACTTTAACATCATTTACTTTTATTGAGTAGTCTAAACTATAATAACTTTCACCAAGTAGCTCTAATTCAAATCTAGGGTTTTCTTTATCATAGTATTCTTCTATTAATATTCTTCTGATTTGAACATCATTTACAATTATCCCACTTTTTTCGATTCCATCAAAGATACTTTTTGTTATGTTACTTGTATCTGGATGTCTTTTTTCACTTTTATAATATACTTTGAGGATTGCAATTAATGATTCTTCAAGTATTATATTTGGATTTTGTATTCTAGCTTCATATGAAATTTCTTCTTCATAATTTGCATATTTATCATAAGCTTGTCCTGTGTTTGATGGAAGTATAGCTCTACCTTGTTTGTTATGAAGTTTAAAATTTGATTTTGTTATAGGTGAGCCTTTTACGATTATTTTTGCGTATGGTAATTTCATTAAAACCTCCGATTATGTAAATAAGCTTTGAATTATAAAACAATAGTATTAAATTTTTGATTATACCATATATTGTACTAGCTTTTCTTGAATGTGGCAAAGCTATAAAGTATAATCAAGATGATTATTAATTTAAATAAAATTGATTGTTAATTTAAATAGAATGAGGTATTACAATGGAGAAAAAAGTTATTTTAGCAATAGAAAGTAGTTGTGATGAAACAGCTGCAGCTATTGTTGTTAATGGAAGAGAAGTATTATCAAATATAATTAATTCACAGATAGATACACATAAGAAGTTTGGTGGAGTTGTTCCAGAGGTTGCATCAAGAATGCATATAGAAGTTATAAATGAAGTTGTTGAGCAGGCATTAAAAGAGGCAAATATGACTTTAGAAGATGTAGATGCTATAGGTGTTACTTATGGACCAGGTCTTGTTGGAGCTTTACTTGTTGGAGTTCAATATGCAAAAGGTCTTGCATATGGGTCAGGAAAACCTTTAATAGCCGTTAATCATATAGAGGGGCATATTGCTGCTAATTTTATAGCACATAAAGAACTTGAGCCACCATTTATATGTTTAGTAGTTTCAGGAGGTCATACTTTTATAGTTTATGTTAAAGAACATGGAGAGTATGAGGTGATTGGTGAAACTAGAGATGATGCAGCTGGAGAAGCTTTTGATAAAGTTGCTAGAGCACTTGGTCTTGGTTACCCTGGTGGACCAAAGATTGATAAACTTGCGAAAGAGGGAGATAGTAGTGCTATAAAATTCCCAAAAGCAAATTTAGGTGCAGATAGTTTAGATTTTTCATTTAGTGGAGTTAAGTCAGCAGTTTTAAATTATTTAAATAAAGCTGATATGAAAGGTGAAGAAGTAAACAAGGCAGATGTAGCAGCTAGTTTCCAAAGAGCTGTTGTAGAAGTTTTAACTGATAATGTTTTAAAAACTTGTAAGGCTAGAAATGTCAAAAGAATAGCTATTGCAGGTGGAGTTGCTTCAAATTCAGCACTTAGAGAAAATCTTATAAATGAGGCAAGCACAGAAGGGATAGAAATATTATTCCCAGCACCTATTTTATGTACAGATAATGCAGCTATGATTGGAAGTGCAGCATATTTTGAACTTGTTAAAGGGATAGAAAGTGCACCTATGAATTTAAATGCTAGACCAAATCTTAGAATTGGTGAGAGATAGAATAAAATTTTATAATTAAAGATAAGAATTTTCATTTTGAAAAAAATATATTGTTGGGGGACAGAATATTATATGAGTTTAATTTCGCATTCAAATGGATTTACTACAAAAGAACCTAAGAAAAGATTTACTTTTAAATTTGTTTTAAAGGTAATTTCAGCTATTATTTTATTTTGTGTTGTAATGGGACTTGTAACTAATACACTTATAAATAAGGCTAATGAAAAAAAGTTTATAAAAGAAGATGGATATGTAAGTATAGATAATAAGAAAAATTACTATAATATAGAGGGGACTGAAAAACCTACTATAATATTTGAGTCTAGTAGTGGAATGGGAATATCACAATGGGACGGAGCAAGAAAACTTTTAGCAGATGAATTTGGTATAAGAAGTTTTGCTTATGATAGAGATGGCTTTGGTTTTTCAGATTTTACAGATAAAAAAAGTTTAGAGGAACAAGCAAAAGAACTTAAACTTATTTTAAGAAAAGTAGCGATAAGTGGTCCATTTATATTAGTTGGTGAAGGATATGGTTCGCTTGTTATGACAAACTTTGCAAAAGAATACCCAGAACTTGTTGCAGGAGTTATTTTAATAGCACCTATAAATGAGAGTAGTTTAGGTAATACTACTTATTATGATTATTTTGAAAAAGATAAACTTAAAAGAAATTTAGATGTATTTAGTTCTTATATAGGTATAAGTAATTTAATTGATAAATATATAGGGCTTGAATCTCCAAATGAACTTGATAAGCTTCTTAATGAAGCTGATTATAATAATTATAAAATGCTTAGGTCTACACTTGGTTTTAATAATGCACTAAATGCAGAGCTTGAAACTATTTTAAGTTTGAAGGATAAAAGTCAAACAGATGGAATGTTTAAAGATGTTCCTTATGTAATTATAAATGATAAGGATAATGCTATAGAGCAAAATAAACTTAAAAGTTTAGGTAGTGAAAATCTTACAACTATTATAAATAGTGATATTTCTTCAGATATTATATCTTTAGAGAAGCCAGAACTTATACTAAAGAGCGTAAGTTATATCCTTAAAAATATTAAGTTAAAAGAAAGTTCAAATCCTTAACAAAATGTAAATATTTGTGTCATTGATATGCCATAAAAGTTTATTAGAATTTGAGTAAGAGGAAATTGTAGGAGGGTATTATGAGCGATTTTAATGACAGAAATGAGAATGAAGAGTTAAATGAAGGCCTAGAGAGAGATGAGGCTTATGTTACAGGTGAGGAAAATAATAATAATAGAAATGAAAAGAAAAAGAAATTAAGTAAAGCTTTAGCAGGAACAATGGCTATAGCACTTACAGCATCATTACTTGGTGGTGGAATTGGTGGACTTGGAGTTTATTCATTTATGGATTCTAAGGAAGATACAAAAATAGAGAGAGAACATGAAACTAAAACTGTATCAGTTCCAGAGTTTAAAGCAAGTGGGACTATGACTACAGCTGAGGCAGTAAAAGCTGTAACACCAGCTGTTGTTGGAGTTTCTACAAAAAGCGTTGTTCAGGATAACTTTTTTAACGGAGCATCAGAGCAAGAAGGAATTGGTTCAGGCTTTATAATTAGTGAAGAAGGGCTTGTAGTTACAAATTATCATGTTGTAAATGGTGCAAGTGAGGTAAAGGTAATTTTAAGTGATGGACAGGAAGTTGCAGCTAAAGTTGTAAACTTTGATAAAGAAGCAGATCTTGCAGTTATTGATATTACAGATGATATTAAGATGCCAGGAGTTGCAAAACTTGGAGATTCATCTAAACTTTTAGCAGGGGAAGATGTTATCGCAATTGGTAATCCACTTGGTAAAGAGTTTAGTAAAACTGTAACTAAGGGAATTATAAGTTCTCCAAATAGAGAACTTAGTGTAAGTGGTTCACCAGATGATGTTGAAATATTTATACAAACAGATGCAGCTATAAATCCAGGAAATAGTGGAGGACCTCTTATAAATGCGAGTGGAGAAGTAATAGGAGTTAATACTGCTAAAAAAGTTGGAGAAGAAATTGAAGGTATAGGATTCTCAATTCCGATAAATACAGTTAAAGATAAACTTGATAATTTATCAAAGCCTAATTTAGTTTTAGGAATTGGAGCAATGAATATAGATGAAGAAATTTCAAAAACTAGAAATATTCCAGTTGGGGTAAGAATATCATCAGTTGCAGA
>NZ_CAMQRY010000088.1 GCF_947036855.1 uncultured Clostridium sp. | reverse complement strand
AAATGCTATAAGTTTAAATTTAGATGTACTAAAAAATTTAAAATAGATATTTGTAAGGTAAGTGTATAATGGCTAAAGTGGATATATAAAATATAGATTAAGCACTTTTGAGTAAAATTATAATATTTCTTTTTTATGAGGGAAGTATATATTATAAAGAGGTGTTTTATAATGAAAAAAGGTTTTATAGTTAGGCTATATCCAACTGAAGAACAAAATGTTTTAATTCGTAAACATATAGGTTCACAACGGTTTATTTATAATTGGGGATTAGCTCATAATAATAACTTATATGGAAAATTAAAAAAGAGATATACTACTACACAACTAAGCAATATGCTTACTGAATATAAGAAAAAAGAAGAGTTTTTATGGCTAAATGAAGTTAGTAGAGCAACATTAAAAGAAGCTCTTAGGAATCTTGATAAAGCTTATAGGAGATTTTATAATAATCTAGGTAACTTACCAAAGTTTAAGAGTAAAAAGGCATCTAAAGCTACTTTTTACAGTCGATATGAAAAATTAAAGTTTTATAAAGATAAAACAGTTAACTTAGAAAAAATAGGAAAAGTAAAATATAAATCAAGTTATGATATAAATTTTACTGATATAGATAAATTTTCTAATCCTACGGTTACTTGGAATGGAAGGTGTTATATTCTTAATTTTTCAATTGATATTGAGCCTAGTATTAATAAGCTAGAAGATAAAATATTGTCAATTGATCTTGGTATTAAACAGCTTGCGATAGTAAATATAGAAGGATTAGACATACCTAATATTAATAAAACAAGACTTGTTAAAATTCTTGATAAAAAGTTGAAAAAATTTCAAAGACAATGTTCAAGAAAATATATTATGAATAAAAAAGGAGGAAGTTATCAAAAAACCAATAGGATTAAAAAACTTGAATTGAAGATTAAAAAACTTTATAGAAAACTCAAAAATATTAGAAATAATCATATACATCAAGCTACTTCAAAAATGGTGAAAACAAAACCTAGAATGATAGTTATGGAGAATTTAAAGGTTTCTAATATGATGAAAAATAGACATTTAGCTAAGGCGATAGCACAACAAGGTTTTTATAAATTTATAAGACAAATAAAGTATAAGTGTGCTTTAAACAGCATTAAATTTATACAAGTACCTGTATTTTTTCCAAGCAGTAAAATGTGTAGTAGTTGTGGAACTATCAAAAAGGATTTAAAACTTAGTGATAGAATTTATAAATGTTTATGCGGTTTTACTGAAGATAGAGATAAAAATGCTACGTATAACCTTGCTAATTATGGGTTAAGTTTATCACTATAAAGATATTCTAAACTTGGGAAATCGTTATAGCCCATTATCTGTAAAGATGACAAAGTCTATGGAGTGCTATATAAACTAGAGTAGCTAAGGCGAAATAGAGCAACTATGAAGTAGAAAAGAAACAAAATCTTTAATTCATAAAGTTTTACGAGGTTTTGGTAACGATAGATGAGATGTATCAACAAAATGCGCATAATATTTATAAAAATAATAGTGTTAATGGTGCTTCAAGAGAGCAACTTTTATTAATGCTTGTAGATGGAGCAGTTAGATTTGCCAAAAGAGGAAGACTTGGAATAGAAGAAAAAAATATAAAAATGGCACATGAAAGTTTTATGAGAGTACAAGATATTTTCACAGAACTTATGGTAACACTTGATACAGATAGTGGAGCCTGGGCAAAAGATATATTTGAGATATATAGATTTATAAATAAAACAATAGCTGATGCTAATATGAAAAAAGATATAAAAAAAGCTGATGAAGCAATAGAACTTATAATAGAAATAAGAGATATGTGGCATGAAGCTTATAAACTTAGTAAACAGGCTTAAGATATAAAAAACTATGGTGAAAAATAGCTATATAAATTAGAGATGATTTTAATAGATATAAATAAAAGGAGGAATAAATTATGAGAATTGGAGGACTTGCATCAGGACTTGATACAGATACAATGGTAAAACAAATGATGATGCCTTACCAAATGAAAGTAGATAGAGTTAAACAAGATAGTATGTTACTTGATTTTAAACAACAGTTATATAGAGATATAAATAAGGAGATGAGAGATTTATATACTAAGTATTTTGATGTTGGATCAACAGCTAACAAAGATACAAATCTTATATTAAATAGTAACTATGATACAGTTAGCTTTGAAAGTTCAAATAAAGGTGTAGTTACGGCAACAGGACTTGCAGGAGCTAAAACAGGAAAGTATGATGTTGAAGTTAAAAATATGGCATCTGCTAGTAGTATGACTATATCAAAAGAGGCAATAGAGTCAATTCCTGCTGATAAAGATGGGAAGAAAGTCTTTAAATTAAATCTTGATGGTAAAGAAGTTTCAGTTGAGCTTACTGATAAAATGGTTGATAAAGATGGAAAAGTAAACACTCAGGAAGTTACAAATGGAATAAACTCAGCTATAAAAACTTATAATAGTGATTCAGCTAATAAAGAAAAAATTGATGTAAAAGTTGAACATTCAGAACTTGGAGATAATATAAGAATAACTGGAACAAGAACTGGTGAAGAAAATGATATAGAACTAGCAATGACAGATATAAAAGGGACTAAGGTTCTTCTAGCTGAAAAAGAAAATGCTAAAGATGCTTTAGTAGAGATTACAGATTCTTATGGAAATTCAAAAGAAATAAAAAAAGCTACAAATCAATTTACGATAGATAATGTTCAATATACATTAAACTCTGAATCTAAAGCTGGCGAAAAAACTAGCTTAACAGGAAGTCATGATGTTGATGGAGTTGTTGAGAATATAGGAGCGTTTGTTAAAGATTATAATGCTTTAATAGATAAAATGAATGGGCTTGTTACTCAAAAAAGAGATAAAAACTATCAACCTTTAACTGATGAGCAGAAAAAGGAAATGAGTGAAGATGAAATTAAAATCTGGGAGCTTAAAACAAAGCAAGGGCTTTTAAGAGGGGATGATATCCTTGAAGGAACAATAAATAGTCTTCTTGGAACAATTTCAAGTACAACTTCTGGAAGTCAGCTTAAAGATATAGGATTTAGTCCTTTTTCAGATTATAAAACTGGAAAAGGTAAAATAGAGTTTAATGAAGAAAAAATGCGTGAAGCTTTAACAACAAATGGTGATGAAACAAGGAAAATGCTTACTGGAACTTTTAGTAAAATGAAAGATATTGTATATGATACAGCAGTTAAATCATCATCATTACTAAATGAAAAAGCTGGCTATGAAGGTGGAGTTACATCATTTAATAATGAGATAACTAAAAAAATGGAAGAACAGCAAAAGATGGTTACGAAGATGATGAGAAGTTTTACTAAAAAAGAAAATAGATATTACTCAGAGTTTGCAAGACTTGAAGTTGCAATGAATAAAGCAAATGCACAGATGTCACAATTTATGAGTATGGGGTAAATGTAATAAATGAAGAAATTATTTGAAGAATATAAAAATATATCATTAAAGATTTTAGAAGAACTTGATATTGATGAATTTTTAAAACTTGAAGAATTTTTGGATGAAAAAGATAAAATACAAAAAGAAATAATATCTTTAAATTTAAAGCAAGAAGAAATGAAATCAAACTTAGAGTATTTTAATATAATAGAAACTGATAAAGCTATTGTAGAAAAAATTATGAAAAAGAAAGTTGAAACGAAAGGAAAATTAAATGATGTTAAAATAAGAAAAAATGCAAGTACAGCATATTCTAATGCAAGTGGGAATATGCAAATATTAAATGGAAGATTTTAAAGAAAGTCTAGGTGGAGAAAAAATTCACCTAGATTTTTTTTGCTTTTAAATAATTAAAAATCTAAATGTTAACAAAGTGTAAAAGTGTGAAAAAACTCTAAAGAAAATATAAAGTAAACGATAATTATAGTATAAGAGGTTAAACTCTTAAAAATAAATAAAAAGCCAAGACAAGGATGTCAAAGGTTTAAAATCAAGGAGGAATTTATAATGATTATTAATCACAATATGAATGCTATGACAGCACACAGACAAATGGGAATTAACACAGGTAACCAAGGTAAGGCTATCGAGAAGTTAAGTTCAGGACAAAGAATAAACAGAGCTGGAGATGATGCAGCAGGTCTTGCTATCTCAGAGAAAATGAGAGGACAAATTAGAGGACTTGATGGAGCCTCAACAAATGCTCAAGATGGTGTATCTTTAATTCAAACAGCTGAGGGTGCTTTAAATGAAACACACAACATTCTTCAAAGAATGAGAGAATTATCAGTTCAAGGAGCTAATGATACTAATGTTGATGCTGATAGAGATGCTATAACAAAAGAAATGGATGCTTTGAAAGAAGAAATTAACAGAATTTCAACTGATACAGAGTTTAATGGACAAAAATTATTAAATGGAGAGTTTAAAGACAAGAAACTACAAATTGGTGCTAATCAAGGACAAAGTGTAGATCTTGATATTAAAAATATGAATTCGGATTTATTAGGTCTTACTGAAAATTCAATTAGTACTGAAGCTGTTAAACCAGAAATGGAAACAGTTAAATCTTTAGACACAATAACAAATGTTACAATATCACTTAATGGGACAAAATTAACTGCTAAGGATATATCATTTGCAGTTGGTAGTACATTAGAGGATATTAATAAACAATTATCAGATACAACTGGATTAGAAAATGTTACAGCAAATATAAGTGCAAATGGTACATTATCATTTGTTGAAGAAGGTAATACAGATATAAAGTATGCAGATGGTACAGCTGCTGCTTTAGCTGATGATGCTGCTTTAGATAATGTGGTTACAAATAAAGTTGATGATGATAAAATAATTTCAACAGAAGAAATAAAAGTTGGAGTAGAATTTAATGGTACTATGCATGAAATTACACTTGAAGCAGGTAAGACAGAAGCAGAATTAGAAGATCATATAACAGCAGAATTAGGGAAAATTGATGCTGATTTAGTAGGTTCAATAAATACTAGTGGAAAACTTGAAATAACAACAACAGATACAAATGATACAGTTAGAGTAGGAGAAAAATTAGATCCAGTAAGTGTTAAGGATCATACAAGTGCTACAAAATCAATAGCTACTTTAGATAATGCTATAAACTTAGTTTCAAGTCAAAGAGCTGACCTTGGAGCATTACAAAATAGACTTGAGCATACAATAGCTACAAATGATAACTCAGCAGAGAATTTACAAGCAGCTGAGTCAAGAATTAGAGATGTAGATATGGCTAAAGAGATGATGGAGTTATCAAAGAACAATGTACTTGTTCAAGCTGCTCAATCAATGCTTGGTCAAGCTAATCAACAACCAAACCAAGTATTATCATTATTAAGATAATTAAATAAGTTTTAGGAGTGAGATTTTAAAGTCTTGCTCCTTTTTTTTATTTAGTTTTTTTAATTTCCTACGATAATTATTTTATAGTTTGAAATTAGGAGGTTGGTTATGAAGATAGATTATAATATTTTACAATATAAAGGGTATGAGAATTTTAGTTGCATAGGTGCTAGGTGCAGACATACTTGTTGTGTAGATTGGGATATAGATATAGATAATGAAACTTATAAAAAATATAAGGTTTCTAATTTTTTTACAAAAGAAATGCTTGAAAAGAATTTCACTAGAAAGAAAAGTGGTGTTATAAAATTCAGATTAAATGAGAAAAAAGGGTGTCCACTTCAAAATGAAAGTGGCTTATGTGATATACATAGTAATCTAGGGGAGGAGTTTCTTTGTAAGACTTGTAGAATTTACCCAAGAATGTGCAATTTAGTTGATAATACACTAGAAAAGTTTTTAACTACATCATGTCCAGCAGTTAATGAGATATTTTTATTAGATGAAAATCAGCTTAGTTTTGATAGTGTGATTTCAGCAGAAGATAAGGAAGAGTTATCTATTAAAATGAGGGTTGATACTAGAAAGGATGATTACTTAAAGTACTTTTGGGATATAAGAATTTTTACAATATCACTTCTGCAAAATAGAGATTTTGATATAGAGAAAAGACTTATAATACTTGGGCTTGTATATAATAAGATAAATGCTTTAATATCTGAGAAAAAGATTGATGATATTAAAAAGATTTTAGATATGTACACAGTAAATCTTGGTGATAAGACTTTGTTTGAAAATTTAGATAAACTTGTTATAAATAATGAGTTTAAATCTAAGCTTTTAAAAGCTTTAGCTTTTGGGAAAACAAAGAATAATCTTTTAAATATGAATGAGAATTTAAATAAACTTTTAGAGTTTGATGAAAATGGAGTAAGTGAGAAGTATAATAATGCTGTAAATGTAAAGTATAAAAATTATTTAGATAAGTATGAGTATACTTTAGAGAATTACTTAGTTAATATAGCTTATTCATCAGCTATGCCAAAGAGTAATAATGGCGATATGTTAAGTTCTTATTTATACCTAGCAGTACAATATGCTATGGTTAAAACTTATTTGATTTCTGTTGATAATAAGGAGATAACAACTGATGATTTTGTGGATATAGTTACTCTTACAAGTAGAACTTTAAATCACAATGCTAACTATCCAAAGAATGTTGTTACTTTTATGAATTCTATAAGTACAGGAAATTTAAATATGCTTGCTAAGGTTGTTAATTTAATTAAATAGATTTTTAAAAGAAAGATAGAATTTGATTTTATCTTTCTTTTTTTGTTTATTATATAAGTGTGATAAGTAATTTATAGATAGGTGTTTATGAATTATAGTAATATTTATTGAATTATTTAAGCTAAAATAGTAATCTTTAATATATTGAGAAAACAGGAATAGGAGAATAGATATGAAGAATATTTTAGTAACAGGTGGAGCAGGATTTATAGGGAGATGGCTTGTTAAGGAACTTCTAGATAGTGGTAACAGTGTAGTTATATTTGATAATTTATCAAATGGAGATATTTTAAATATAGAGGAGTTTAGAGAAAATAAGAATTTAAAGTTTATAAAAGGAGATATACAGGATAATGATATATTAGCAGAAGTTTTTAAGGATAAGTTTGATATAATATATCATTTGGCATCAAGTATAAGTGTTCAAAAATCTATAGATAATCCTGTATCAACTTTTTATAATGATACAATTGGAACTTTGAATGTTTTAGAGATGGCAAAGAAGCAAATGTTTGGTGGAAATTCTAAGATGGATGGAGATAGATGGAGTATTAAAAGTAAAGAAAGTTTATATCCTTGTAAAGTTATATTTATGAGTAGTTGTATGGTATATGATGAGTGTGATAAGGTTACAGGAATTGATGAATTTGCAAAAGTAAAAGGAGTTTCTCCATTTGAAGCAAGTAAGCTTGCAGCAGAAAACTTAGTGCTATCATATTATAATACATATAAACTACCAACTGTAGTAATAAGATGTTTTAATACATATGGTCCATATCAGAAAAATGGTGGAGTTATGGCAGCTTTTATAAATAGTGTAGATAAGAATAATGATATAAATATATATGGAAGTGGGGAGCAAACTAGAGATTTACTTTATGTTAAAGATTGTGTAAGGTTTATAAAAATGGCAGGGGATTATGAGTGTGTAAATGGTGAGATAATAAATGTAGGTACAGGTGTGGATATAAGCATAAATGAACTTGCAAAAGTTATATCAAAAAATAAAGTAAAGATAAATCATATAAAACATTTACATCCACAGGCAGAGAATATGAAACTTTTATGTGATTATAGTAAAGCAAAAAAGTTATTAAATTGGAAGCCTATATATACAATTGAAGTAGGCGTGAAAGAAACAACAGAGTGGATAATAACTAATAGGCATAATGAATAAAAGTTATTTTATAAAATTAGTAAAGTTAAAAGAGAATAAGAATATATATAGAAAGATAGAGATAAAAAATCTATCTTTCTTTTTTTATAAAATTTTTTAGGGAGGGGCTTTATGGGATTTACAGTTAATCAATCAAAGGATGGTTTTAAGGTTTCAACTATAGATAAGGATGGTAAAGAGTATGTTCTTGGATGTTTAGAGAAGCAAGGTGATGAGATTAAGAAGTTTATAGCTTCATTTGATGAGTTTACAGATAGGGACATATATATAATTTTTGGGGTATCATTCACAGAACATATAAGAGAACTTATAAAGGTAAATAAAAGTTTTAAGAGGATTTTAGTTGTTGAACTTAATAAGGAGTTTTTTGATTTTATTAAAGAAGAGGGTGAGCTTAATTATTTACAGTTTGATAAAAGAATACACTTTGCAACTGATAAAAATATGATTAAAAGTTTCTTTGATAATTTTATAAATGATTTTAATATAGCGAATGTAAAGATTGGATATTATGCAAATGTTGATAAGGCTTATATTAAAGAACTGAGTGAGATAGCAGTTTTAGTTAATGATTTATCTTATAAAATTATTAATAATAGAAATACAAATTTAATGTTTTCAAGTGAATGGCTTGATACATTACTATCGAATCTTGTGTATATGAAAGATTCAACACCTATAAATGTTTATAAAGATAAGTATAAAGATATACCAGCAATTATAGTATCAGCAGGTCCATCACTTTCTAAAAATATTAAAAAGCTTAGAAATATAAAAAATGCAATTATTATAAGTGGTGGAAGAAATTTAAATACACTTCTTGAGAATGGAGTAAAGCCAAATTTCTTAGCATCTGTAGATTCAACAGATATTTCACATAAGCATGTTGAGGATAATATAGAGAATATAGATATACCTCTTCTTTACTATAATGCAACTAATAAAGATATTGTAAAGAAGCATACTTCAAATAAGATATTTTATACAGATAATGAATTTATAAGAGATATATTTGAAATTGATATTCCACACCTTGGGGGTGGTGGCTCAGTTGCACATTTTAGCACAAATTTTGCTTTGTATGCAGGGTGTAATCCTATTATATTTGTAGGGCAGGATTTAGCATATACTGATGAAAAGGGGCATGATGATAATTCATTAAATAAAAATTCTACTGAAAATATTCCAGTGGTTAGAGCTGATGATATTGAAGTTGATGATATATATGGTGGGAAAATAAAAACAAGTATAGTGCTTGATGGGTTTAGAAAAGAACTTGAGGAGATTATTGCTACTAATAATATTGTTAGTTTTATTAATTCAACTGAGGGTGGAGCTATGATACTTGGCACAGAGATAAAAGAACTTGAAAAAACAATTAAAGATTTAGAAAAGATAAGTGTGGATTTAGATATTAAAGATGAATTTGTAGAGGCTAGTGTTTTAATTGAGAATTTAGTAGATTATAAAAGTCTTTTGGTAAATATAAATAATAAGTGTAGGAATGGTGTAACAATTATAGATAAGATAGAAAAATCTATAGGGAAGCCTAAAGCTTTTTCAGCAAGTGTTAAAAATTTAGAGAATACAGAAAGATATATAAAATCTAATTTAGATAATCTTAGTATAATAAAAAATAAAATGTTTGAAATAATGTATGCAGCAAGTAATTCAGATAAATATAAAGTTAAAAGTACAGATACCAAAGTTGAGTATATAAAGAAAAATTTCAGAAAAAATAAAGATATTTATATAGAATTTAGTAAAGTTTTAACTATGACAAATAAAGAGATAAATAAAATTTTAGCAGAGTGGAAAAAGGTGTGAATTTAAGTTTATTATAAAAAATTCGATATATGTATTAAAGAAGAGTATTTATTAATCGAAATATATTGAATTTAACTTTATAGGAGGAATATAAAAAAATGAGATTACACCATAATATGATGTCACTTAATGTTTTTAAAAACTATCAAAATAATATGGCTGAAAATTCAGCAGCACTTAAAAGAATTTCATCAGGTTCAAAAGTTATGAGTGCTAAAGATAGCCCAAGTAAACTTGCACAAAGTGAGCATTTTAAATTGCAGATAAGAGGACTTGCTGCTGCAAATAAAAATGTTCAAGATGGAGTTTCAATGATGCAAACTGCTGATGGTGGAGCTGCTGGTATATCTGAAAATTTAATAAGAATGAGGGAACTTGTTGTTAAAGCTGGAAATCAAACAACTAATGAAGCAGATAGAGAAATTTTACAAATTGAAATAGATAGTATAAAAGAAGGTATAGATGATTTAGCAAATAATACAGAATTTAATGGAGTGAAACTTATAGGGAATGATAATACGGATAATTCTTATAGTATGGCAGCTGGTATAAATTCAGATGAAAATATATTAATACCAAATTATGATTTATCAGCGGGTATGATTGGTGATGGAAAGAATAATGTTACTGATATAGATATTAAAGATGGTGATATAGATGATGATTTAGCTATAATTGATGGTGCTATGAAACAAGTTACATCAGCTAGAAATAAATATGGAGCACTTGCTAATAGATTTGAAAGTCTTAGCAATAACCAAGATAGTAATAGTGTTATGCTTGAAGGGGCTAATGCTAATATAACAGGAGCGGATGTTGCAAAAGAAATGATGGAGTTTGCAAGAACTAATATTTTAATAGAATCTAGTAATTATATGATGGCTCAAACTAATGAACTTCCAAATGAAGCTTTAAG
>NZ_CAMQRY010000087.1 GCF_947036855.1 uncultured Clostridium sp. | reverse complement strand
TTAAAAAGGAGGAGGAAATATGATATTTAGAAAGTCGGAAATTAAAGATATTAAAGAAGTAATGAATATAATAAATGATGCAAAGAAATCACTTAAGAATCAAGGGCTTGACCAGTGGCAAAGTGGATATCCAAATGAAGAATCAATAAAAGAAGATATAAAAAAGGGTATATCATATGTTTTAGAGAAGAATGAAAAGATATTAGGAACTGCTGCAATTTCATTTGATGGTGATAAAACATATGAAAAGATTTATAAGGGGAATTGGATAAGTACTGAAGAATTTGCTGTTATACATAGAATTGCTGTTTTAGAAGAGGCTAAGGGGCAAGGCATCGCTGGGCAAATTATAAAAGAAACAGAAAATCTTTGTAATGATAGAAATATTAAAAGTATAAAGATTGATACACATAAGGATAATATTCCTATGCAAAATTCTATTAAGAAAAATGGCTTTGAGTATTGTGGAATAATTTATGTTTGTGATGGTAGCGAGAGAGTTGCTTTTGAAAAATATTTAAAATAAAAGATTAGAAACTAGAGTGAAATTAAGGTGTTGAAATAAATTAAAAGGTGGGATTTAATTGGGGTTATTGCAAAGTGTTTTTGGAAATTGGAATGATAATTTAGATGGTGCACAGGCTATGAAGCTTATAAATGAAAATAGAAATATGCTTATTATAGATGTTAGAGCAAAGCATGAGTTTGAAAGAGGTGCAATTGCTAGAGCGATAAATGTACCTATAGAGGAGCTGATTAAAAAGCTTCCAGAGCTTGAAAAGTATAAAAAACGTAAGATTTTAGTTTATTGTGGAATGGGAACAAAAAGTAAGGGGGCTATGCTTATTCTTAGAAGAAGTGGATTTGAGCATGTTTATAATCTTAAAGAGGGCATGGATACTTATATGAAAAAGAATTAAAAAATGGACTGCTAGTAAATTTTATTTATTAGCAGTCCATTTTTATATTATAAATTTATTTTACTGTACTTGCTTTAAATTCTTCAAGGAATCCCTGAGAGATAGTTCTTAAAGCATGTCCGATTTCTTTGTATGCTTCATCATTAAGATTAGCTAAAGAGATTCTTATAGACCACTGAGGTCCTTGAAAACCACTACCACCAAGAAGAACAATTGAAGATTCTTTTGCAAGTCTATATAAAACTTGAACTGGCTTATAGTTATCTTCAAGGAATATTGCAAAGTCGCTACCATAATTATTTTCTGCCCAGTCAAGTAAATCAAACTCAACATAGTAGTGTGCACTAAGTGGGTTAAGCTTTAAATCTATACCTAGTCCATCATAAAGAAGTTTCTTTCTTCTTTTACATATATCCATTGTTAGATTTTTATAATCATCATTCTTATCTAGAACTGCAAACATACAGAAGAATGCCATTTGAACTTGTTGTGGTGTAGAAAGCCCTGCTGTATGATTTAAGGCAACTTGTCTACTATCAGCAACAATTCTATCAATAAAACTTATTTTCTCAGGTGTAGTGCTTAAATGCCCATATCGACTTCTAAGTTCTCTTTTGAAAACATTAGGAAGTTCTGCTATAAGTTTATCAAAAACATTATTTTCATGAAGTGCTATTGTTCCAAGTCTCCAACCAGTAACTCCAAAGTATTTAGAGAATGAATAAACTCCAATAGTGTTATATGGTATCTCAGCCATAAGAGATTTAAAATCTTCTACAAAAGTTCCATAAACATCATCTGAGATAACCATTAAATCTTTATTATAGTTTTCAACTATATTAGCAATATAACTTCTTCCATCACAGTCAAGTGCTATTGATGATGGATTACTTGGGTTAACTATAAATAGTGCCTTAACCTTTGGATCTTTAAGCTTATCTAATTCCTCATCAGGGTATTGTCCTTGCTTTTCTCTAGTTTTTGAATCAGAGTTAGCAATAATAGGAACTATTTCAAGTTCATATTGAGGTAGTACTGGAATTTCAAGATATGGTGTGAAAACAGGAACCATTATAGCAATTTTATCACCCTTAACTAAAAGATTATTAGCTTTTAATGTATCAAATATATAGCACATTGCAGCAGTTGCCCCTTCAACGGCAAATATATCGAATTTCCCACCTTTTCCAGTATCATAAGACATTTCTTTTGTAAGATATTCATGCACTAAAGCTTCTATATGTATAAGCATTCTATCAGGGAATGGGTAGTTATCACCAATTATAGCATCAGTAAGTTCATGGACAAATCTATCTTTATCAAAGTTTTTCTCAAAAACACCATATTCAACAATTTTATCTAAAAGTTCTATACCAGGTGCAGTTTCATTATTTTTCACGAATTTTTTAAATCTATCATAAATGCCATTCTTATGAGGCATTCCACCAAGATCTTTTTCTTCCCAAACTCTTTTAGATTCAGTTATTGCAAACTGTCCAAATGTAAAGAAGGCTTCTCTTGGAGTTGTTGATATCCAGTTTGGATTTCCACGCCCAGCATCAAGTAAAGCTCTTGTACTTTTTTTTTCAGGTCTAGTAGCTAGGTTTATAAGTTCATCCTTAAATTCAAATGGACTAACTTTACCATAGATTTTTTCAATTTCTTCTTCTTGTATGTTTTTCATTAGTCAAGCCTCCTTGGAAGTAAGTTATTTTATTTCTAAAGTTCTTATGTGTAACATAAAAGCTATATTTTTATCTTTTAAGTAAATAAATTATAGCACGATTTAGTTACAGGGAAGTAAAGCTTGTCTACTATTAGGAGTGTATAAAGTGAGATTTTAAATAAATACTTATTAAATTGCAATATAACTGCTATTTTCGATAAATACTGCAAGAAAAAAATTATTTTAGTATTAAAAGTATAGATAATGATTTGAAAAAATATAAAAAAGTTAAGATGTTTTTTTGAAAAATGTATGAGAATAGATAAAATTAATATTTTGTGGGTATTGAAGTTCTTTGTTTTGAAGTTATAATTTAGTATAAGAGAATAAATTATATTAGATGGAGGAATTTTTATGGATAATAGATTAGATGAATTAAAGTTAGAACTTGAAAAGATAAGTAATTTAAATAATGCAGTTGCAGTTTTATCATGGGATATGCAAACTATGATGCCAAGTAAAGGAATTGCAAAACGTTCAAGTGTTATAGAACAAATATCTTCAGATGCTTTTGCACTTAGTACATCAGATAAGATGGGATTTTTACTTGATGAGGCAATGGGTATTTTAAATCAGCTATCAGAAAAAGATAGAGCAATAGTTAAAGTTGCTAAAATTGATTATGATAGATTTATAAAAATACCAGCGGCTAGATACAGAGCATTTGTTGGTGCTACTGGAATTTCTTTTGATGCATGGCAAAAGGCTAGAATGAATAATGATTTTGAGATTTTCAAGCCACATCTTAAAATTATGATTGATTTTAAGCGTGAATTTGCTGAGTATTTTGGATATGAGGACAGTAAATATGATGCACTTCTTGGTGAGTTTGAGGAAGGGCTTACAGTTAAGAAACTTGATAAAACTTTCTTAGAACTTAAAAATGGAGTTTTAGAGCTTCTTAGAAAAATTGAAAAAAGTGATAAAGTTATTGATAATAGTTTCTTTACAGGAAAATTCCCAAAAGATAAGCAAAAGAAATTCTCAGAATTTGTTTTATCTAAAATGGGATATGACTTTGAAAAAGGAAGACTTGATGAGAGTATGCATCCATTTACAACTGGATTTGGGAATAATGATGTTAGGGTAACAACTAGCTACGCACATGATGAGTTCACATACTGCCTATTTGGATGTATTCATGAAGGTGGACATGGAATTTATGAGCAAAATATTCCAGATGAGCTTCAAGGAACAGGTCTTGATAGTGCACTTTCTATGAGTATTCATGAATCTCAATCAAGATTTTATGAGAATATAATAGGAAGAAGTAAAGAGTTTTGGAGTTACTTCTTAGAATTTACTAAATTTGAATTTGAAGAATTTAAAGATATTTCAGAAGAAGATTTTTATAATGCTATAAACCTTGTTAAGCCATCTCTTATTAGAACAGAGGCTGATGAGCTTACTTACAATCTTCATATCATTATTAGATATGAAATTGAGAAAGCATTAATTGAGGGAAGTCTTGATATTGATGGAGTTAAAGAAGCTTGGAATAATAAGTATGAGGAATACTTAGGTATAGTTCCAGATAGTGATTCTACAGGAATACTTCAGGATATGCATTGGTCTGATGGAGCTTTTGGATATTTCCCAAGCTATGCACTTGGAAACCTTTATGGGGCACAAATGCTTTCTAAGATGAAGAGTGAGTATAAGAATATGAATATTGATATAGCAAATGGAGATTTAAGTGGAGTTTACAACTGGCTTAAAGATAATGTTCATCAGTATGGGGCTATATATAATCCTAGTGAGCTTATACAAAAGTGTACTGGTGAGGAATTATCAGGTAAATATTTCATTGACTATCTTAATGAAAAATATTATAAAATATATAATTTAAAATAGTAAAAAGGTGAGTTTCTATTTAATTAAATAGAAATTCACCTTTTTTGTCGAAAAAATTAGCTTGATAATTTTTATTATATGATATAGCTATAGTAATTTGATATAAAGAACAAAAGTACATATAACTTCATAAACTGCTAATAATAGATGGATAGGAGGGGTTTAGATGAACAGGATTTTAAAAGTTTTTTTACTTATTATTGGATTTATAAGTCTTATAATTGGCTGTGTAGGAATTGCACTACCGGTATTACCAACTACACCATTTTTAATACTTAGTTATATTTGTTTCTTTAAAAGCTCAGAGAAATTTAATAGGTGGTTTGTGGGGACTAAATTATATAAAACATATGTAGAGGATTTTGTTAAGAAGAAAGGTTTAACTTTAAAGAGGAAGATTTCTATAATAATTGTTGCAGATATTTTTATAATAACTTCTATGATTATAGTTAGAAATTTTTATATGAATATTGGGTTATCTATAATAATCATATTTAAATATTGGTATTTCTTCTTTAAAATTAAAACAATAAAAGAGCCATCAGTAGAAAAAGTTGAGGAATAAGTTTATTAAAAGGTGAATTTCAATTTAATTTGGAGTTTATCTTTTTTACTTTTTAAACAGATTTAGAAGAATTCTTTTAAGTCTATTCTGCATTAAAAGTTAATAAACTGAGAAGAAATTAGTATTTTTATGTAAAATATTGTATTGAGATGTTACAATTGCATTGTAATAATTTAATATTTTAATGAACTGTAATTCAACGGTTGGATTACAGTAATCAGAGGGGGAAATATATTTTGACTAGTTCTGTTAAGATAAATTCTAAAAAGATTTTAACCGGTTGGATTATACTTGTAGGATGTATGCTTATTCAGGCGATTCCATTTAGTGTTGCATCTAATATTCAACCACAATTTATGTCTTATGTTGTTAAGGGAGAGGGATTTCCACTTGCTGGTTTTTCACTTATTTTCACAATTTCAACAATAGTAGCAGCCATTGCATCACCTATAATTGGTGGATTGTATGCAAAGTATAATGCTAAGAAGATTTTAATTGTTGGTGCTATATTATCAGGGCTTGGATTTATGAGTTTTGGACTTGCAGAAAGTTTATGGCAGTTTTATTTAATTGGAGCTATAACACAAGTTGGAACAGCTGTAATTTCTTCAATAGGGGTTCCACTTCTTATAAATAGTTGGTTCTCAGAAGAAATTAAAGGGAAAGCTATGGGACTTGCCTTTGCAGGGGGAGCTTTTGGTAATATGTTTTTACAACAGTTTGCAGCAATCTCTCTTTTAAATAATGGATATAAAAAATCTTATTTTATATTTGGAGGAGTTTCTTTACTTGTTGGGCTTATTGTAACAATATTTATTTTGAAAATGCCAAGTAGAGAATCAGATTTAGTAAAAGCAAAAAATCATATTAAAAAAGATGAAAATTCAGTTGATATAAGTTATTCAGTTAAAGAGCTTAAAAATGTTAAATATTTTTGGTGCATGGCAGTTGCCTTTGCTTTAATTGGATTATATATTTCAGCTTTAATGGTTCAATACCCAGGATATCTTGGGACAGAAGTTAAACTTGCACCAGCCTTAATTGGTTCAGTTGGTTCAGTTGTAGCTATATTCTCATTACTTGGAAACCTTGCAGGTGGAGCATTATTTGATAAACTTGGAATTACTAAATGTATAGCAATGGCAGGAAGTGCTGCAACTATTGGTTGTATACTTTTAATGCTAAGTGTAACTAATAAAAACCTAGCATTTGGATTTGCAGCATTCTTTGGAATTTCAATATTCTCATATATTATGGGTGTAGCCTATATGACAGGTTCATTCTTTGGAAAGAAAAATTATGGAGCAATACTTGGAATTATAAATCTTATGTTTGCTGTTGGATATGCAACTGGTTCAAGTATGTTTGGAGTAATTGTAAGTAAAATGGGATATAGCTTTGTTTGGATGATAGTTATTATAATGGTGATAATTGCTTATATATTAATTATAATAGCATCTATTGGAATGAAGAAAGTTAATGCTAAGAGAACTGAAGAGTTTAAAAATAGAAAGATAGAAGTAAATTAATGATAAAATTATAAAAAGTGTAGTTACTACACACAATTAAGTTGGAAAAAGTGTTATGAGACTACACTAAAATGAACATGAGATTAAAAAAGCCTTTTATATGTAGTATTTTTAATATAATAATGAGAATAGACTTAGAAAAAATTCTAGGTCTATTTTTTATTTTTTCCATAAAATGATATACTAATATTATATTAAAATTAGTCATTTTAGCTTTAGCTTTAATGATAAAAAGAGGTGATTGTAGTTGAATATGGAACTTGAAATAAAACTTAGTAAGCTTCCAGAACTTAAAACAACTTTAGAGGAAATGGGGAACTTACTTTGACTTTGTAGGACTAGAGAAACAGCATCAAGAACTTGAGCTTAAAATGCAGGAAAATAGTTTTTGGGATGATGTCAGCAGAGCACAAGAAATTACGCAAGAGAGTAAAAATATTAAAGATAAAATAGATGGTTTTAGAACTTTAGTTAATAAAGTAGATGATATAGAGGTTTTAAAAGATTTTGCACAAGATGGAGATGAAGAGGCAGCAGTAGAGATAATTTTAGAGGTTGATTTTATTTCAAAGGAACTTGAAAAACTTAAAATAGAAACAATGTTTTCAGGTGAGTATGATAGAAATAATGCTATTCTAACTTTACATACAGGAGTTGGTGGTGCTGATGCTAATGATTGGACTTCTATGCTTTTAAGATTATTTACAAGATGGGCAGAGAAGAAAGGTTATGAAGTTGAGATGCTTGATTACCAAGCGGGTGATGAGGCTGGTGTTAAAAGTGCTAGTTTAAGTATTAAAGGTGAGTTTGCATATGGGTATTTAAAAGCAGAAAAGGGTATTCATAGACTTGTTAGGATTTCACCATTTAATTCTAATGGAAAAAGACAGACTTCATTTGCATCTGTTGAAGCATTACCTGAACTTACAAAGGAACAGGATATAGAAATAAATCCAGTTGATTTAAGAGTTGATACATTTAGAGCTAGTGGAGCAGGTGGTCAACATATTAATAAAACTGATTCGGCTATAAGAATAACTCATCTTCCAACAGGGATTGTTGTTCAATGTCAAAATGAAAGAAGTCAGTTCTCTAATAAAGATACTGCTATGAAAATGCTTAAGGCAAAACTTATAGAGCTTAAAGAGAGGGCACATAAAGATAAGATAGAAGATTTAACTGGTGATTTAAAAGATATGGGATGGGGAAGTCAGATAAGAAGTTATGTGTTCCACCCTTATTCACTTGTTAAAGACCATAGAACAAATGTGGAAATGACTAATGTAAATGCAGTAATGGATGGGGAGATAGATGATTTTATAATAGCGTATTTATCATCTAATCAAAAATAAAATTTAGTGTGATAGGAGTAAGATTATGAGTGATATTAATTTAATTATAAGTAGGGAACTAGGAATTTCAGTAGCACAAGTTGAAAGTGTTATAGAGATGCTTGATGAGGGGAATACAGTTCCTTTTATAGCTAGATATAGAAAAGAGAGAACTGGTGAACTTTCAGATGAGATACTAAGAACTTTACTTGAGAGATTAACTTATCTTAGAAACCTTTCAGAAAGAAAAATTGACGTTATAAGAATTATAGAAGAACAAGAAAAATTAACTCCAGAACTTAAAAAACAAATAGAAGCATCAAAAACTTTAACAGAAGTTGAAGATTTATATAGACCATATAAGCAGAAGAAAAGAACAAGAGCTACAATGGCTGTTGAGAGAGGACTTAAACCACTTGCAGAGCTTATATTAGAAGGGACATTTAAAGAGAATTTAGAAGATGAAGCATCAAAGTATATTGATGAAGAAAAAGGTGTGAAAACTTTTGAGGATGCTTTAAATGGAGCTATGGATATTATAAGTGAAATAATATCTGATAATGCAGACCATAGAAAATGGATTAGAAGACTTTTAACTATGCAAGGGTTACTTGTTACTAAGGGAAAAAGTGATGAAACTACTCCATATGAAATGTACTATGATTATAATGAGCTTGTAGAAAGAATACCATCTCATAGAATACTTGCTGTTAACAGAGGAGAAAAAGAAAAAATTCTATCAGTTAGTATAAGTGTTGATGAAGAGAAAATAACAAACTATCTTAAAAAGCGTATTTTAACAGGAAATGATATAACAGATAAATATTTAGAATTATCAATAAAGGATTCTTTAAAAAGACTTATCTATCCATCTGTTGAAAGAGAAGTTAGAAATGAGCTTAATGAGAGAGCTGAAATTGGAGCAATAGATATATTTAAAGCTAATCTTAAATCACTTCTTATGCAATCACCTATAAAAGGGAAGGTTATAATGGGATTTGACCCAGGATTTAGAACAGGATGTAAAATTGCTATTCTTGATGATACAGGAAAGTTTCTTGAAAATATCACAGTAATGGTTACTTTAGGGAAGAATAGACTTGAAGAACCTGTCAGAAAGATGAAAGACCTTATTAAAAAGCATAATGTTGAAGTTATATCACTAGGTAATGGAACTGCTTCAAGAGAGTCAGAAGAAGTTATAGCAAATATGATTAGTGAAATAAAAGCTGAAACAGGAAAAGATATTTTCTATGTAATAGTTTCAGAAGCAGGAGCATCAGTTTATTCAGCTTCAAAACTTGCAAGTGATGAATATCCAGATTTAGATGTAACAGTTAGAGGTGCTATTTCAATAGGTAGAAGACTTCAAGACCCACTTGCAGAGCTTGTTAAAATAGAGCCAAAAGCAATTGGTATAGGTCAATATCAACATGATATTGCAGCTAAAAAACTTGATGAATCTTTAAAAGGGGTAGTTGAGGATTGTGTTAATAATGTTGGTGTAGATTTAAATATAGCAACTCCATCTCTTTTATCATATATTTCAGGTATAAATGCTACAATAGCTAAAAATATAGTTGAGTATAGAGAAGCAAATGGTAAGTTTAAAACAAGAAAAGAATTATTAAAAGTTAAAAGACTTGGACAAAAAGCATATGAGCAATGTGCAGGATTCCTAAGAGTTGCAGAAAGTAAAGAAGCTTTAGACAATACAGGAGTTCACCCAGAGTCATATAAAGCTGCTACTTCACTTATAAAACTTTTAGAATATACAAATGAAGATTTAAAACTTGGAAATCTTTCTGATATAGAAGATAGAGTTAAAATAAAAGGATTAAAAGATATTGCACAGGAACTTGAAATTGGAGAGCCAACTCTTTTAGATATCATGAAAGAGATTAAAAAACCAGGTAGAGATCCAAGAGAAGAGCTTCCAAAACCAATGCTTAAGTCTGGTGTTATAAATATGGAAGATTTAAAACCAGGAATGAAACTTATGGGAACTGTAAGAAATGTATCTGATTTTGGAGCATTTGTTGATATTGGAGTTCACCAAGATGGACTTGTACACAAAAGTCAGATGGCAGAAAGAAGAATAAACCATCCTCTTGATGTAGTAAGTCTTGGAGATGTTATAGAAGTTTCAATAATAGAAGTTGATTTAAAAAGAAAAAGAATATCACTAACAATGAAATAAGAGTAGAAGAGGCTACATTTGAGAAATTCAAATGTAGCCTCTTCTTTTTATAAAAAAATATTTAAAGAAAATTTAATTTATATGTTTTGAACTTCTTTCTCTTTAGAAAATAAAGATTTTAATCCTTTATCAAGTTCTAGTCCATAGAATCCTTTCTTAAATAATATAAATCCAACAATAAAATAGATTATAGAAACTATTATTTTTGGAAGTAAAGAATCAGGCATAAAAGCAAGGAATGCAATAGCATTATTAGCAGCATGGATAATCATACAAGTTGCAAGTGATTTTGTATGGTAATAAACAAGTCCAAGTATACAACCTATAAGAAGAGCTGTAATAAATTGTGGAATGTTACCATGAATAAGACCAAACATAAATGCTGAAGCAAAGATTGCAAATTTAGGTGAATACCTCTTTAAAAGTCCATTAAGAAAAAAGCCTCTCATAAATAACTCTTCAACAAAAGCAGCTTC
>NZ_CAMQRY010000086.1 GCF_947036855.1 uncultured Clostridium sp. | reverse complement strand
AAAACTTTTAAAGAATTAAAACTTTTTATTAAAAATACAAATTGATATACCAATATTATTAACTAAATGAGAACAATGCCCTTTATAGTAAATAAAAGTAAATAGTTGTGGTAATATTATTTGAGGTTCAATATAAATAATAAAGTAAAAGGAAATAAAGTAGATAAGCCACTTTATCCATAGTTTAGTTAGGAGGAAGAAATGATTTTTTTAGTTTTTATTTTTGCAATTACGATAGGTAGTTTTTTGAATGTTTGTATTTATAGAATACCAGCAGAAAAATCTATTGTTAGCCCTCCATCAAGTTGTGGGTCATGTAACCATGAATTATCATGGAAGGATTTATGCCCTATACTTAGTTACTTATTTTTAGGTGGTAAGTGTAGATATTGCAGGGCTAAGGTTAGTCTTAGATATCCTTTTGTTGAGTTTATGACAGGTATACTTATTTGTCTTTTATATTTGAAGTTTGATTTAACTTATAATTTTGCTAAGTTTTCTATATTAACAATTTTCTTAATTGTTATTGCACTTATAGATTTTGATACAACTGATGTTTATTCTGTTACAACTATTCCTGCAATTGTGATTGGTGGAGTTTTTGTTTTAGTAGAAAACATAGGAATATCAAATGGAGCTGTAGATTATTTCAAGAATGTATTCTTTGGAATGCTTGGAGCTATAATATGTGCAGTTGTTATTGGAGCTATATGCTACTTAACTGGAGCTATGGGTGAGGGAGATATAGAAATTGCAGCTCTTGGAGGAATGTTCATAGGTTGGCAACTTAGTATATTTATGATTCTATTTTCTTTCATTATAGGTGGAGTTTTAGGAGTATCTTTAATTTTATCTAAAAAGAAGAAGAAAATAGATTATATTCCTTTTGGACCAAGTATAGCCATTGCAATTTATTTGGTGCTAATACTAGGTGTTGAGTGGATAAATGAATTTATTTATAAGTTTTAAGAAAAACTATATTAAATGACAATGTGAAAAATGTCGACAAATAAAAAACGATTTCAGTTGTTATTACGACATCCAAATAATATAATTAAAGTATAAAGATGGAAAATATTAAGTGGAGTTAAAATTCAGGAGGGAAAAATGGCAAGAAAGAAACTTAGGATAGGAGATCTTCTGATTGAGAACAGAAAAATCACAAATTTTCAACTTATTGAAGCTCTTGAACAGCAGAAAACAAGTGGTAAAAGAATAGGAGAAATCCTTATTGAAAGAGGGCTTATAACAAGTGATGATATAATGTCTACTCTTGAAAAGCAACTTGGAATCGAAAGAGTTGATTTAAGTACAACTATGATTGATAAGTCTGTTACAAAAATGCTTAATGAGGCAATATGTAAAAAGCATACTGTGTTTCCATTTGGACTTACAGATGATAGAAGTAAAGTTAAAATTGCATTTGCAGATCCACTAAATATATTTGCGATTGATGATATTAACTTTAATACAAATAATACACCAATAGAAATGTATTTAGCTACAACGGAAGATATTGAAAGTACAGTTGCAAGATTTTACTCAGGTAGAAGTGTGCAAAGTGCAGCTTCAGCTCTTTCTAAGGATAAGCAAGGTACAAGAAAGAAAAAAGATGTTGAAATTGACGATATAAAAAACTCACCAGCAGTTAAAATGGTAGATCAAATTCTAGCAGATGCTGTTAAGCAAAAAGTATCGGACATTCATATAGAACCTTATGAAGATGTTATCAGAGTAAGGTACAGAATAGATGGTTCACTTAAAGAAATACTTAATATTGATATAGCAGCTATTAGTGCAATCACTACAAGAATTAAAATTTTATCAGGAATGAATATTGCTGAAAGAAGAATACCTCAAGATGGAAGGATTGAAACAGAAGTTGAAGGATATCCAGTTGATATGAGGGTTTCAAGTATTCCTTTAATAACTGGTGAAAAGGTAGTTATAAGAATACTTGATAAAAGTAATTATGGAATAGGAAAAGAAAAACTTGGTATGGGTCCAGAACTTCTTGCAAAGCTTGATAAAATTATTAAATCTCCTTTTGGAATTATCCTTGTTACAGGTCCAACAGGAAGTGGTAAGTCTACAACTTTATATACGGTTTTAGATGAGCTTAATGATGGTAGAAGTAATATTACTACAATAGAAGATCCAGTTGAGTATACTGTTGAAGGGATTAACCAAGTTCATGTTAATTCAAAAGCAGGGCTTACATTTGCAGCAGGACTTAGGTCTATGCTAAGACAAGATCCAGATATCATAATGATAGGGGAAATGAGAGATAGTGAAACAGCACAAATTGGTGTTAGGGCAGCTATCACAGGACATTTAGTTTTAAGTACATTACATACAAATGATGCAGCATCATCAGTTTTAAGACTTATTGATATGGGAGTTGAACCATATCTTGCTGCCACAGCTATTAAGGGAGTTGTAGCACAAAGACTTGTTAGAAAAGTTTGTCCAAGCTGTAGAGAAGAATATCAGGCATCAGATTATGAAAAGCAAATACTAGAATATCCAACATATAATGACCTAACACTTGCAAGAGGAAAAGGTTGTGTTGCTTGTAACCAACTAGGTTATAAGGGAAGAATAGGGGTTTATGAAATCCTACAGGTTGATAGAGAAATTAAAGATTTGATTTTAACAACAAAAAATTCAGATATATTAAAAGATTTAGCTGTTAAAAAAGGAATGAAAACACTAGCTATGAGTTGTAAAGAGCTAGTAATGGATAGAAAAACATCATTAGATGAGTTAATGGCACTTATGTTCTTAGATTAAAAAAAGTAGTTAGCAAGGGGAGAGGAGGAGTTTAGTTATGCCAAAGTTTGTTTATAGGGCTATGAGTAGTGATGGAGCAATTGTTGAAAATAATGATTTTGAAGCAGAGTCAAAAGAAGCAGTTCACTCAATGCTTAAGTCTAATGGTCTGATGGCACTTAAAGTAGATGATTTAAAGCAATCACAAGAAATTAAACTTGATATATTCTCAGGTATAAATATGCGTGATACAGCAATATTTTGTAGGCAGTTTGCTACAATGCTTGAAGCTGGGGTAACAATAAATGCATCTATTAATATGCTTTCGGAGCAGATTCCTAATAAAAAACTTAAAATTATTTTAAAGGAAATAGATGAAGATATTAAAAAGGGAGAAGCACTTTCTATTTGTATGGCAAAGCATGAAAAAAGTTTTCCACCATTATTAATTAGCATGATAGAAGTTGGTGAAACTAGTGGTACTCTCGACCAAATGATGAATAGAATGGCTATATATTATGAAAAGCAGCACAAGCTTAATGGGAAAATTAAGAATGCAATGATATATCCAATTATATTATCACTTGTAACAGTTGTAGTTATGGTAATTATTATGGTATTTGTTATGCCAATGTTTATAGATATGTTTGAAAGTTCAGGTGCTGAACTTCCATGGACAACTCAGCTTACACTAGCTATGAGTAATTTCCTTAGAGAAAAATGGTACATCGTAGTAGGAGTAGTAGGAGCTATAGTGGGAGGATTTATATTTATAACTAAAAAAACAGAACAAGGTGAAAGGCTTAATAATATATTTAAGCTTAAATATTCACTATTTAAAGATTTAAATCAAAAAATAGTAGTATCAAGATTTACAAGAAGTTTAGCAACAACATTAGCAGCAGGGGTATCAATGATACAAGGGCTTGAGATAGTTGGTGAAGTTCTAGGAAATAAATATGCACAAAGTCAGATAGCTGAAGTAAAAGATAAAATCCTTAAAGGTGAAGGTCTTGCAGAACCAATAAGAGATACAGGGGTATTTCCACCAATGCTTAGCTCAATGGTTAAGATAGGGGAAGAATCAGGTTCGCTTGATGATATCCTAAACAAAACAGCAGATTTTTATGATGAAGAACTTGAAAGAGCTATTGAAGCAATAACAACAATCATAGAACCAATAATGCTTGTAATAATGGGAATAGTAGTTGGATTCTTAATAATATCAGTATTAACTCCAATGTTTGAAATGTTCCATACTATTTAATAAGTCTAAAAGAGCTTTTAGCTCATTAGAAATAAATAATTTAAAATTTAAGGGGGAAGATTTTTATGATAAAAAATCTAAGAAAAAAGTCTAAGAAAAAAGGTTTCACACTTATAGAACTTGTAATAGTTCTTGCAGTACTTGCTATTATAGCACTTATAGCTATTCCTAATTTTACAAAGGTTAGAGAGGATTCAAAAATCAAAGCAGATTTAAGGACTGGAGATGTTATAAAAAGAGCAGCACAAATGTCTATAACAGATGAAGATTTTGAAATATTAAGTGTAGCTGGTGCTGATGGGGTTAAATTTATAATAACACCTTCAGCAACTGCAGGAACTGATGCAACAATAACAATTCAAGCAGGAACTGGTGTAGCAGCAGGTGGTGTGAATCCAGCTAATCTAGCTGAATTTAAAATTGATGCGACAGATAATACTGAAGTAGCAAATGATATGACAAGTACAACAGGTTATGAAAATTTTGTAGCTGCACTTAGAGAAGTTGATTTACCACAAGAAAAAGATAAAGTTGCATATGAAATAGTTATTGATATTACAGATACAGTGACAAGTGTTGGAACGGTAGAAGCAGTAACACCTTAATATAATTCAAGACACCTTAAAATAAGGATTTTAAGGTGTTTTTTTAAAAATTAAAATAATTAATAAAAAAGCTATATATAATATGTAATAAAAATTTTATTTAAGATAGTAAAGGGTTAGAGTAGAAAAGTTAAAAATATTTAGACTTTAGAGGTGAGAATATGGTAGGTAAGTTAGATACTCCTGTTGGTATTGATGAAAAAGGGATTGATACAGACAAGAAGGTTGTTAAAATAAAGAAAAAGAAAATTCCAAAGCTTCCAAAGATAAAAGATGTAAAACTTGTCTCTATTGATATAGGAAGCAAGTATATTAAAATTTTAGAAGCTAAGAAGAGAAATAATATTATTCAAATTACATCAGCACTTAAGATAGAATCACCTAATGATATTATTGAAAAGGGTGAGATAAGAAATCTTCCGAGTATAGTGAATGCTCTTAATAATACTTTTATGAAGTGGCGTATTTCTACTAAGGATATTTCTTTTAATAGTATTTCAAGTGGAATTATGAGTAGGGAAATTTCAATCATAGATAGTGAGGATATAACACTGTCAGAAAGACAAATGCTTGTTGAGAATAAGCTTAAGGAATATCTTCCTATTAATCTTGAAGATTATCAAATTCAGTTTACGGTAGCTGGAAAATTTATTGAGGATGAAGTTAAAAAGTTAAAGGTTTTAGTTATTGTTTATCCAATTAAGCAAATTAAATCATTTTTAACTGTTGTATCAGAGATGGGGAATAAACTTAGACCTTGCTCTCTTGATGTTACAAATAATTCAGTTCAAAAGTTTTTTAATCATGTAAACACTATAAATAATAAGCCTGTTGAAAAGGAAAAGGTTCATTTATTTATTGATATGGGAAGAAATACATTTAATGCATCTATAATTGCAGATGGTAAGCTTCAGTTTATGAGACTTATAGAAGCTTCACAAGATGCTATTGATAGAGGTATAGCTTTAAGAATTGGTAAGTCATATGAAGAAGCGGAAGTTTTAAAGATGGAACAATGTAGTTTAATGCATAGTGAATTTGATGGTGAGCTGACAGATGAGCAAGTAGAGGTTACAGAGGTTGTTAAGGCTAATGTTAATGGATGGATTGATGAAATTAAAAGACTTACACAGTTCTATAGTAATAAAGAGCAAAGAATAGTTGAAAAAATCTATATCTATGGTGGAGGGGCAAAGCTTAATGGACTTGCTGATTATATGCAAGATAAAATTGAGGTTGAAACTGAAAGAATTGTAGATTTTGATGGAATAGAAATAAACAAGGGTGTTAACATAGCAAACATAGATCAGTTTATAAATAGTATAGGAACTGTTATTAGGTTTTAAGGGGGAATAGAAATGGTGATGGTAAGAGATATTAACTTTTTTAGTCCCTATGTAAAACAACAGGAGTCAAGTAATGCACAGGTAGCTTTAACAGCAACTGCAGCAGTTGTTTTAATAGGGATTGCAGGAACTTTAGGATACAACATATTCCAACTTAGTAGTCTTAATAAGCAGATAGCAACAGTAACAGCCGAGATTAGTGATCCAGCTTTTGTTAAGGATCATAAAGTAGCAAAGGAACTTGCACTAGAGAAAGGTTTGTTACAGGGGTATAACTCTGCACTTATGACAGTTCATGATGGGATTGTAGATAGGTCTATTATTGATACAGCTATAATGAAGCAAATAAATTCAACTATTCCAGCAGGAATTAATTTGAAAAGCTTAGCAATACAAGGTGGAAATATAACAATGAATGCTACATCAAGTAGTAATAAACAAGTCGCTGATTTTAAGTATAACTTAGATAAACTTCCAATGATTAAAGAATCATTTATACCAGCTATAAGTTCAGACTTTGGAAGCCCAGCAGAATATAGTTTTTCAGTAACTTGTGTGTTAGAGGAGGTCGAATAATGAAAATTAGTGAAAAAGAGAAAATTATGATTAGTGTTTTAGGAATTGTAGCTCTTGGAGCTGGATATTATTATTTAGGATACAAGCCTCAAGTAGCAAAAATTGAAGCTAAAACTGTAGAAGCAGATGCACTTTTAGAAGACCAAAGTAAGAAACAGGCAGAAATTGCTATGACTGAAAAAAATAGAGATGATATAAAGAAATTAAACTTTAGTATAGAGGATGGTTCAGCTAAGATTTATCCTGATATATGGCAGCCAAAACTTATAAAAGAGTTAGATGACCTTGGTACAAAAGCTAATATAGATGTAACATTTGGTTATTCTAAAGAAGTTTATGCTCCAATATCAGAATATTTTACATCTAAGGCAGAAGAAGCAGTTATGGCAAATACTCTAGAAAGTTTAATAGATGAATATAATGCTAGTGGAATAAAAGAGCCGATTGAATATAAAAGAATTAATGGTGAGAAAGTAGAAACACCAAAAGCTAAGGAAGGTGAAGCAAAAGAACCTTCAACTTTAAATGTTAAGCAGATGAAAGTAAGTGCAACATTTAAAGGGAAATATGAGAATGTAATGAAATTTGTAAAACTTCTTGAAGATTATAAATATCGTATAGCTGTTCCAAACATAAGCATAGCACCAAGTGGTAATAATGAAGTTTCAGGTTCATTAAACATGGAATTCTACTCAGCACCAAGACTTAATGATGATTTTGATGGTTACTATGATTGGAAAGCAGAAAGCACTAAAGGAAAAGATAATCCATTTGAAGATTCTTACACAAGTATAGATAGCATAGAGAATGAAGATGCAGAAGCAACTTCAATGAATGTAACACTTAGACCATTTAACTCAGATATGCCATCAGTTACTGTAGGAAGACCAGATGACTCAACAGGAAGAACAAAACTAATAGCTGATGAAAACCAAGTTGAAGAAGTAACAATAGAATTTACACAAAAAGGTGATGTATACTTTGTTAAATACCAAATGGGTTCAGATGTATATCCAAAAAGTGGAGATGGAATAGACTTCATACCAAAAGGTGATATAAAAGTTGCAGTTAACTCAGAAAAAAGAAGTGGCGCTGATGATATGGTTTCAATAAAACTTAAAGTCAAGAACACAACAGACAAAGCAGTAAGAGTTGAAATCAAAGGTGATGATAAAGATAACCCAAGAGTTAAAATATCAACACATGGAGATGTTGAATATCTTAGTAATTAGCAATTAATTAGAAAATAGAAATTATAAGAATAATAATATTAATAGCTAAAGGTAAATAAACACCTTTAGCTAATTTTTTAGTAAGATATAACAAAGTAATTTTGAGAAGGGTGATTTTAGATTGAATAAACAAAGAAAAAAGAAAAAAGGTCTCACTCTTCTAGAGCTAGTAATAGTTCTAGGCTTGATGGGGATAGTAACAAGTCTAATATTCTCATTTGTAAACACAACACAAAAAAAATCAAAAGAACTAGAAATAAGACAGGAACTACAACATGATGGAACAATGATAACAGAAAGTATGATGAAAAATGTTTTAGCAGCTAAGAATATAGAAGAGGTTGATATAAAAACAGAACCACCTACAATAACAGGTGAAGTTATTAAAAATAGTGCTAAATCAATATCATTTAAGCTTAATGGAAAAGGAAAACTTGGAAGTAATCCAAGTATAACTGATATAGATACAATAAAATATCAGATTGATGATAAAGAGTTGAATCTATATGTTCATACAGCTCATGAAGCAATAAGTCCAGAACCATCAAGTTGTGATGTAAGTCATTGGAGAAAAGTTCAAACACTAAGTGAAAATGTTAAGCAAATAAGAGTTGAAAATAAAATACTAACGAATATGTGGAATGCTACTACACCAATTGATCCTTTAGATATAGAAAAAGCTATAAAAAATGAAAAAAGTGTAAATTTGAAAATCATATTAGAAGAAGATTATTATAATAAAACAATAGAACATGAACATACAATAGAACTAAGTTTAAGAAATGCAAAATAAAATAAAAGAAGTGGGGTGAAAAGAATGAAGAAAAGTGTACTAGTGGGAATCGGAATTATAGCTTTGGCTGTTGGGGGAATCTTTTTTGGAAGTGAAATAGTAGATGCAACTAATAAAAGTGATAATCCTAGTATGACAATGACAGTAAATGAAGGCGAAAAAAAAATAGCTTATACGGATACAATATTCCAATTTGAAATAGAAATAGAACCAGGGAAAATATTATTTGATGCTACAAACCCTGTGGGAGAAGTAAGGATTTTAAATAAAAATTACATTATTATAAAAGAAAATGCGAATATAACTTTAGAAGAGTGTTATAGAGTTGATGGAACAGAAGTAACTAGTTTAGGTATTGAGGGGAATAAAGTTAATTTAGGCGAAATTAAATATAATAGAGGTGCAGGGGATAGTTACTATGGTGAAACAGTTAAAGTTATAGTTAAATTTAAAGCTAATAAAGATAGTGAAATAACTAATTTTTCAGAGCTGTTTTCATTAGAATATGAAAATTTAAAGGGGGAGAAAGGTAAAACAAGTATAGAAAATAAAGTTGATTTAGAAATAAAAACTATAGAGTATATTAATGGAGCTATAGAAGGGAAAAGCATAAATGATATTATAGAAGTTAGTGAAATAGAGCCGTTAGAGGTTCCAGTGAATAAAGAATTTAGTATGAAGTATACTTTGGGAGCGGGTCAACTTGGAGATGATAAATCAGTAACTATGGATATAAAAGATAGAGAATTGATTTATCTTATTGATAGTAGTGTGATTGATAAACAAGGTGGGAATGATGAAACTGCTAGAATATCCATAAAGAAAGCACTTGAAGATATTAAACAAAATAAACCTGATACAAAAGGCTCATTAGTTGTTTATGGTGAAGTAGCAAAAATTATAGAAGTTGATGATAAAACTATTTTATCTATTGATCAAATGATTGCAGAAATAGATAAAATAGAAGCTGCTGATGAAAGTGGTAATCTTGGTGATGGAATTAGAAAAGCAAAATATTTAGCTAATGAAAATAAAGGGGTATCATCTAGCATAGTTGTTGTTAGTAATGGTAATCCAAATTATTATACTCAAATATCAGAAGGTAATACAAGTTTATTAGAAACTAGAGTTAATAAAGATGGAGTAGCTAAATTTGATAGAGAAAAAGCAGTAGAATATACTAATAATATAGTTAATGATATTGCTATAAATGAAGAAGATGATACAAGATGGTATGGGATTAATTATGCTATAGAAGAGCAAGAATTATTATTAAATGATTCGATAGAAAAATTAGATGGAAATATAGAAACAGTTAAGAGTCCATATTATGATGATTTTAAAACTATAAATGAAAATGCGTTAGTACCTATTCAAATAGTAGCAAAAATAACTGCTGAAGTAGCAGGATTATATAAAGATAAAATAGAAATTAACATGAGAGATACTGAACAGGAATTAATTATAGGGTTTGATATAGTAGGTGAAATGATAGTTCCCACAAAAGAAGTTTCTCCTTTTAAGGTTAGAGCTAAATTTAATAGTATGCTCGGAACAGAAGGAGAATATATTAATATGGCAGATCCTAATATTATTAAGGTTTCAGCAAAAGTAGAGATAGAAGGAGCTGAGTCTATAGAGTTTAATGAGGACGAAAAAGGTGGATATGAATGGAATATAAAGCCTGTAGTAGATACTCTAATTTATAAAGGTTTATTTAATGGGAGATTACAATTAGATAGTTCAAATATAGAGCCAAGAGATAATATATTAAAGTGTCAAATTGCAGCTAGTGAAGTGTTGGACCAAGGTGAAAGTTTTGACTTAGCTGAAGAAAATTATTATTCAGCTGGTATAATATTAAATGTTTTAACTGAAAAAGATTTTACGTTTGAAAAAACAGCAGAATCTAAATATAAAATGTACAGATTGGAAGGAAACACTTTTATTGATATAACAACTGAGCCATTAACAGCAGAACCTGGTTATATATATCTTATAACAATAGATGATTATATAGAAAATGGGAGTGTAGATGTAAATGGTGGTAGTGTGCCTTTTGAAACAGGAATAAATATAAATCCAGAAGGTCCAGAAGGTGAAAATGATAATTGGGGAACTATAGAAGTTGTTCCAGTGCCAAAGCCAGATCATTTCTAAAATATAATTTCAAAAACTATAAATCAAAGAAATTATAAAATGAAAGATAATCTTTCATAATCTAAAAATAAAA
>NZ_CAMQRY010000085.1 GCF_947036855.1 uncultured Clostridium sp. | reverse complement strand
CTATTTTTGCGCTTTTTATTTTATCTAAAGGAGGTATGGCACAAAACTTGCGATAAATAACATATATGACACTATAAGATTAATTAATGTTAAAAATTATTTTATATAAAGAGGGGTAAAAAATGATAAATAGATTTAGAGAACTTGGTGTAGTTGCAGTTATTAGAGGGAAAGACCATAAGCAGGCGAGAGATTATGTTAAAGCTACGATTGATGGGGGAATTAAGGCGATTGAACTTACTTATTCTATTCCGAATATGCCAGAGCTTTTAAAAGAGCTTAAAGAAGAGTATAAAGATGGATTCTTTGGCGCCGGTAGTGTTTTAAATGGAAGGATGGCTGTTGATGCTATTGAAGCGGGCGCAGAGTATATTGTAAGTCCAGGGTATAGTGAAGAAGTTAATGAAGCTTGTAGAAGAAGAAAAATAGCATACTGTCCAGGTTGTCTTAGTATTACGGAAATGATGCATGCTATGGATAAAGGAAATGAGCTTGTTAAGTTATTCCCAGGAAATCTTTTTGGACCATCATATATAAAAGCTGTTAAAGCTCCAATTCCACATATAAATATTATGCCAACAGGTGGAGTTGATGTTGATAATGTTCAGGAGTGGTTTGAAAATGGAGTAACTTGTGTGGGGGTTGGAAGTTCACTTCTAGCGTCAGGTGATTATGACACAATAAAAAATCTAGCTAGTAAGTTTGTGGAGAGAATAGATGAATATAAAAAATCTTGTAAGTAAAAAAGGTTCAATACTAGGTGTTGGTGAAATAATGATGAGACTTAGTCCAAAAGAAAATGAGATTTTAAAGACAAGTAACTCACTACATGAAACTTATGGTGGTGGTGAGGGAAATGTAATATGCTCTCTAGCTAGTTTTGGGCATGACACTAAATTTTTCACAAAACTTCCTGATAATGATTTAGGAAAAAAAGCACTTAGAACTTTTAAAGAAAGAGATGTTGATACTAAAGAAGTAATTTTTGGTGAGGGTAGACTTGGGATATACTTCTTAGAAGAAGGACATGGAGTTCGTAATTCGAAGGTTATATATGATAGAGCTTATTCAGCTTTTTCTATGATAAAAGAAGAAGAAATAAATTATGATAAAGTTTTTGAGGGTGTTAAAATTCTTCATATAAGTGGTATTACACCAGCGCTTAGTAAAGATTTAAGGAGTGCTACAATTAATTTATTAAAAGAAGGTAAAAGAAGAGAGATAGTAGTAAGTTATGATTCTAATTTTAGAGCAAAACTTTGGACACCAAGTGAGTGTGGAGAGTTTTTAGCAGAAGTTTTAAATTATGTAGATATAGCACTTCTTGGACATTTAGATATAACAAAGCTTTTAAACTTTAAACATGAATTTGTAGGAAGTCATAGAGAAGATTTAAGGATTTTATATACAAAGCTTAATGAAAAGTATCCAAATATAAAGTATATGGCTTCAACAAAAAGAGGTATTGAATCAGCAAGTAGGAATTCACTTGTTGCATACTTATTTGAAAATGGAGAAGTTACAAGGTCTAAAAGATATATATTTGATATTTTAGATAGAGTTGGAGGTGGAGATGCTTTTACTGCTGGAGTTCTTCATGGACTAATAGAAGGTAAATCAAATAAAGAAATTATTAATTTTGCCGTTGCAGCTAGTGTTTTAAAGCATAGCTATAAAGGTGATGTAAATCAATGTGATAAAGAAGAAGTTGAAATATTTATAAAAAATGGTGTAGGTGCTATCAGTAGATAGTCTATGTTTAAATATCATTATATAAAACAAAGGAGTGAAATGATTAAAATTTAATCATTTCACTCTTTTTACTTATACTTTATAAACACTCACAATCAATCATCTGATTGAAAATATATGTAATAAATATATAGGAGCAATTTATATATAAATTTTACTTTATTAAAGGCAAGTGTTTATTAAAAGTATCTTTTAATAAGTTTATCTTGGATAATAGCAGCTGCAGTAGCTCCAAATCCTACAGATAAAAGTATAGCAGCAGCACCAGATGCAACGCTCATAATTAAATTAGAAAGTGGCAAAGTTGCTACAGTTAAGGCAACTCCAGTTGCAATTGAAATAACTTTTATTAGTTTGGCTCTTTTTTCATCAGTCATATTGGCATTAAGTAATTTTTTCATTTTAAATCCTCCCAAAAGTTTTTATTATAAGTATATGAAAATGCTATGCAAAGTGTGATAGGAATTTGATTTTCACTATTTATATATATAGATTTCTATATATATAAAGATATATAAGTATATATATTAAAATATATAGATGAAAATGGGAATATTGGAACAATGTTATTAAACTGATTATTTTATTAAATATCAATGTAGTAAATAAGGCTTAAAATATATGTGTGATAACAAATAAGAAAGGTTATTGATAGTATGGATATTATAAACTTTGATGTTAGAGCGTATAAGGAATAAAATAGTAATGCTAAATAAAAAGCATGGAGGTGATATTTTGAAAAATGCTTTTAAGATATTTAAGCGTGATTTACAGGGAATGATTAAAAATCCAATGGCAATTATAATTATTTCAGGACTTTGTATACTTCCATCTTTATATTCATTTTTAAATGTTATAGGATGTTGGGATGCATATTCGAATACTTCAACACTTCCTATTGCAATAGTTAATGAAGATACAGGAGCAAGTATTGCAGGAAGTAAAATAAATATAGGAGATAGTGTAATAGCTAATTTAAAGACGAATAATAGTATTGATTGGAACTTTGTAAATGCAAGTGAGGGGAAAATAGGTCTTGCTAGTGGAAAATATTTTTCAGAACTTATAATTCCAGCAGATTTTTCAAAATCATTAGCAACAATAACAACTGATAAGCCAGTTAAACCAGAACTTACATATAGAGTTAATACAAAGATGGGTCCTGTTGCAAATAAAATAACAGAAGTTGCACAGCAAACATTATTAGCTCAAATAAAATCTAGTATTATGACATCACTTTCACAGCAGGTATTTGATAAACTTAATACATACGGAAAGAAAGTACATGAGAATAAAACAGAAATTTTAAACTTAAAAAGTGCAATTATAAATCTAAATTTAAATATAGATAATATAATTAAGGCGCTTGGAAATGTAGGTACAAATTCAAATGATTTAACTAATTATTTAAATACACTTAAAACAACATTACCAGCTATTAATACTGGGCTTGGAGAAATTCAAACAAATACTCAAAATATTAGTGGCATAATGAGTAATACGAAAAATGTGCTATCAACTTCTTTAAATAATATTCAGTTGAATTTAGAGGCTGCTAAAAATATGATGAATGATATTAGAAGTGCATCAAGTAATTTAACATCAAGTAGTAACCCAAATGGAACACTTAATCAAATTACAGGGCAAATTAATACTGTTCAAGATATTTTAAATAGCAATGTTAAATTTTTAAAAGGTGTATATAAAACGTATAATTCACCACAAATTTTAAGTTTAATAAACAATATAAATAATACAAATAATTTAGTTACAGCTCAAAAGGGAAATGTAACAAATTCAATTAATAGTGGGAATAAAGTTTCAAGTAGTTATAACTCTTTAATTCAGAGTTCAACTGGAAATGTTATAAACTCTATAAATACTACTTTAAATAATTATAATAATGGAGGAAGAGCAGCACTTGATAATATTAGTAATGGACTTGTTTCATCAACAAACAGTGCAAGTTCACTTATTGGTAATAGTATGAATTTAAACACTAAAATACAAAATGTTTTAAATTCGGCAAGTAGTGGGTCACTTTCAGCAAAAGAAGCAAGTAGTAGTCTTATTAATTATTTAAAACAATATAAAGGGGTTATAGGAACTCTTAGTAATAGTCTTTCAAAGATTAGTGATAATAATCTTGATCAGATTATTAGTTTACTTAAGGGGAATCCTGTTGTTATGGGAAGTTATGCAGCTAAGCCATTTACATTTAAGCAGGAAGTTATATATCCTGTCGCAAATTATGGTTCTGGTATGACACCAGTTTATAGTGTACTAGCATTCTGGGTTGGAATGCTTATAGCAGGAGCACTTTTAAAAACAGAGGTTCCAAAACATAAAAAATTTGAAAATATGACTGTTAGAGAAAAACATTTTGGTAAGATGCTAACATTTATATTTATAGCAATAGTTCAATCTCTAATTATAACAATTGGAGCAAAATTCCTTGTAGGAGTTCAAGTTGCTAATTTACCGTTATTTATAATAGGTTCACTTGTAACATCTATAACATTTGCAATTATTATCTTCACAATATTATCAATGTTTGGTCATATTGGAGATGGAATAGCTATTGTATTAATGGTTGTTCAATTATCAGGAACAGGAGGAACTTATCCAGTACAGGCAATGCCATTGTTCTTTAGAAGTATAGAGCCATTTGTACCATTCCCATATGGAGTTGACCTTATGAGAGAAGCTATAGGGGGGGCATACTGGCCAAATACATTTAAATATATTGCAGCACTTATAGTGTTTAGTATAATATTTGTGCTGATTGGATACTTCCTTAAAAAAGATAATGGAAGATTTGAAAAATTTGAAGAACATTTTAAAAAGTCTGGAATAGCAGAGTAATTACAATTTAAAAAAGCGTAGAAGGAGCAGAATATGAAAATATTTGAGATATTTAAAAAAGATTTGAAAAATATCGTTAGAAATAAAGCTGCTATTGCTATCATTTGTGGACTTTGTATAATTCCATCTTTTTATACATGGATAACACTTAAGGCAAACTGGAATCCCTATGTAGATACAGGGAATGTTCCAGTTGCTGTAGTAAACAATGATAGTGGAGCAATAATTAATAATAAGATTGTTAATTTTGGGAGTAGAACAGTAGATGAACTTAAACATAATAATACTATAAAATGGACCTTTGTTGGACAACAAGTTGCTGATAAGGGGTTAAAAGATGGTACTTATTACGCAGTAGTAGAAATACCAAGTAATTTTTCTAATGATTTAAAAACTATATATTCAGGGAATCCAGTTAAACCTGATTTGATATATAAGGTTAATGAAAAAACAAATGCGATAGCTACAAAAATTACAGACCTTGCAACTAATCAGTTACAAGGACAGATAAAGCAAACATTTTTTGATGATGTTAACAAAACAGTTTTAACAGAGGGAAATAGTCTTGGTAAAAAAATTGAAACTAATAAACCAATGATTTTAGAAGTTAAAAATGTTATATCAAATACAAATAAAAATATAGGAAATATACTTGATAGTGTAAATAGTTCAACTACAAGTGTAGGGGAGCTTAGTAATTATCTTTCAACACTTAAAAATAATCTTCCAAAGGTAGAAGCACAGATAAATAAATTACAGGGCGTTGTAAAATCAAGTAAATATTTAATTCAGTCTACAAAGGATAATATGTCTGGGATTGAAAGTAATTTAAATCAAACTAATAGTAATATGCAGACAGCTAATAATAATTTGCAGAATTTTATTAGTGATTTAAGAAATACTATACAAACACAGCAAACACTTAATATAAATACTCTTAATAGTAGTAATTCTACTATAGCACAGGCGAATGCTAATGCTAACAATAGTATAAATAGTGCTACAAATGGATTAAATACAGTTAAAATCGTTACAGATAAAGCAAAGCAAAATATAAATGCAGGTGCTACATCAGTAAATGATAATGCTAAAGCTTTAGCACAAAGTAATGGAAAGATTTTATCAAGTGCAAAAGATGTTGTAGATAAAAATAGTAAAGCGGTTAATGGAGATATAGGAAAAACTAAAGGTGAAAATATAGCTACAGTTAATAATGCAAAAGATACTGCAAAGAATGATGAAAAAACTTTAGCAAATTCAGCAGTAGTACCTAAAAAAGTAAGTAGTAATATAGCGAAAACTAATACACAGATTGCTACTGAGAATAAGAAAGTACCAGTATTAACTAAGGAGCAGATTGAAAGAGACAAGAAAACTTTAGATAGTGCAATTAGCACAAATCAAAATGTTTTAAATCTTATTTCATCAGCACAAACACTTCTGCAAACTTTAAATAATATAGATCCTAATAGTTACTTTAATACTTTGATAAGTGATTTAAACTCTCTTAAAACATCACTTAATAACCAAAATGCTAGTTTACAAGAGATGAATGTTTATCTAGGAAATCAAAGTACTATGACAACACAGGGATTAAATAATAAACTTAATGCACTAACAAGTGCTAGTACAACTGTTACAAATGGCTTAAATGATTTTACAACTAGTTATTCAAATACTGCAAGTAGTGGGATTTCATCACTTAATAATAATCTTACAGAGAGTTTAAATGATGTTAGTTCAATACTACAAGCTAGTAATCAAATGATTCCACAAATGGATTCAATAGCTAAGATAGGAATTTCATCTAGTGCTATGACTGCAAGTCAGACTAAAGAGCTAAGTGGAAAACTTGATTCATTAAAAAATAATCTAACTACGCTACAAAAGAAGACAAGTAATTTAAATAATAAAACTATAGATAATTTAGTAACGTTACTAAATAAAAATCCAGAACAGTTATCTTCACTTTTATCATCACCAGTTGGTGTAAAGGTTCAGGAACTTTATGGAATGTCTATCTTTGGAATAGGTCTTGCACCATTTTATACAGTTTTATCAATTTGGGTTGGTGCACTTTTATGTACAACTATAATAAGTGTTAATGATAAGAGTGAAGAGAATGGAACTAAAAAACGATTAATAGAAATTCATTTTGGGAAAATGTTATTATTTTTAGCTATAAACTTTATACAAGCTACAATAGTAACGGTTGGAGATGTTGTGTTACTTGGAGTTGACCCAGCTAATTTCTGGATGCTCATGGGGTTTGCTTGGTTCTCAGGAGTAGTATTTACCGTAATAATATTTACTATGGTATCTCTTATGGGGAACTTTGGAAAAGCTGGAGCACTTGTAGTAATGGTAGTACAAGTTGCAGGTTCAGGAGCAATTTATCCAATAGAAGTTAATCCGATATTTTTCCAAAAGCTTGAGTTCCTATGGCCATTCACATATTCAGTTGATGGTTTTAGACAAGCTATTGGAGGTGCATATATGCCAAATGTTTATCATGATATAATAGCACTTTTAATTTTCCTTGCAATATTTATTGCAATGGCAGGTTCAAAAATATTTATGCATGGTCAAACAGAATTCCTTCAAGAGATGTTTGAAAAGTCAGAACTTTAAAAAATAGTATTAATTAGTCCTATAAACTTGAAATAATAGTTTATAGGGCTTTTTTATTTGAAAATAAAAATATTTAATAGAATGTTAAGACAAATGGTTATAGAATTGTAAGATTTGATTATTATAATAATATTAGAGAAAAAAGAACATTACATAATCTGGGGGGATTTTTTAATGAGTAAAAAAGTTAAGATTATAATTATTTCTGCTGTTGCAGTAATTGGAATTGGTGGATTTGTAGGGGTTAAAATATTTAATAATAGAAATAATAATAAAATGATGGAACAAAATATGGTTGAGCTATATACAATTCCAGGGAAAGAGAAGATATTTTTAACTGGTAAGATACTTCCGAAGCAGTCAGAAGCATTTAATATAGATGGCGAGTTTGGAGAGTTAGATAAGATAAATGTTAAAGATGGACAAGCTGTTAAAAAGGGGGATTTATTATATAGTATGAAAAATACAGAAAATATAAATCAAATTTCAGACCTTAAAACACAGGTTGCAAATAAACAAAATCAGTTAAAGAATGTAGCTGATGAAGAGAGTAAAGGGATGTTAAATTCTGAAATTACAGATTTAAATTCGCAAATAACAAGTCTTAATAAAAAAACATATAAAAGTGTTTATGCTCCTTTCGCAGGAAAAGTATACTTACCAGAGAGTAAAGTAGGGACAGAAGGAGAAATAGGAGCATTAATGGTTCTAGAAACAACAGATTTTTATGTTAAAACTGAAACAACAGAAATGGAAATTGTAAAACTTAAAAAAGGTCAGGAGATTGATATAGTTGTAAATGCTACAAAGGGAAAAGCCAAGGGGAAGATTGAATCAATAGGTGAAAGACCGATTGATGGTGGTGATATAAGTTCAAGTTATGATGGGGGAGGAGCTAGCTATGCTAATTTTCCAATTAAGATATCTGTTGAAGAGCAAAAAAATCTAAAGAATGGATTTGGAGTTCAAGCTATTGCACAGTTTGGAAGTAATGAGAATAAACTTCCATTAACTTCTGTTTTAGAGGAAAATGGAAAGCATTTTGTATTTAAAATAGTTAATGATGTGGCTAAAAAGTCAGAGATTAAAGTAAAAGAAAGAACCGATAAGCATTATGTAGTAATAGATGGGCTTTCAGAAAATGATATCATAGCTAGAGATGTAAGTATTCCAAGTATTGTAGATGGACAAAATATCTATGGAGAGGGTGAAGCTACTAAATAACTTTAGCTTTTTATTGGTGGATTTTATGAGTGAGAAAATAATAGAACTTAAAAATGTTGAGAAAGTTTTTAAACTTGGAAAAGGAAAATTAGTAGTTTTAAAAGATATAAATATTGAAATAAATAAAGGTGATTTTGTTATTATAATGGGAAAGTCAGGTAGTGGAAAAACTACACTTTTAAATATTTTAGGATTTTTAGATAAGTTTACATCAGGTAAATTCTACTTTCATGGTGAGGATGTTACCGAGATAAAAGAAAATAGAAGGTCAGAACTTAGAAATTTAAATATAGGTTTTGTTTTTCAACAGTTTAATCTTATAGAAAATTTAAATGTTTATAAAAATATAGAAATGCCTATGACTTATAATAAAAAGTATTCAAAGAAAGAAAAAGATAGAATAATTAAAGAAAATCTTGAAAAAGTTGGACTAAGTGAAAAAATATATCAAAGACCAACTGAACTTTCAGGAGGTCAGCAACAGAGAATAGCAATTGCAAGGTCGCTTGTAAATGACCCTGATATCATATTTGCAGATGAACCAACAGGAGCACTTGATACTGAAACAGGACTTGAAATAATGACACTACTTCAAACATTAAATAATGAGGGTAAAACTATTATAATGGTTACTCATGACACTGATTTTGCTAGATATGCAAGTAAGCTTATAAAACTTAAAGATGGTGTTATTATAGAGGAGGAATTATAATGGTACATTTAAAAAATGCTTTAGATAGTATGCGCTCACATAAGTTTAAAGTTTTTATATCAATGATATGGATTATTATAGGGATAACTTCTGTTGTAGTGGTTTCTAGTATAGGAAAAGGTCTTGAAAATCAAATGGATGCAATTATTGAGAAAGATGCTGATAAAAAATTTATAATAGATTTTTATCCAAATGACTATGGAATTATTGATGTTGGAATGTTTTATCAACCATTTAGTAGTAAAGAAATAGAAATAATTACTTCTACAAGTGGTGTTCAGGGTGTATCAACTGATATGGAGAGTGAAGGTGGCAGTTATGGAGGATATGGAACTAGCATAGAGAAGGATGGAGAATATTATAATGTTAGTTTTAGTCCTTATGATGAAGAAAAAAGACCCGATATATTATATGGAAGAGATTTTTCTTTAGATGAGCTTGATAGAGATGTAATTCTTTTATCAGAAGAAACAGCAATGATAGATTTTGAAGATGCAAGTGAGGCTATTGGAGAGAGTGTACTTTTAGAAGGTATAACATATGAAATTATAGGGATAGTACCAACAGTAATTCATCAGTCATTTATGGATAGTTATACAGAGGCAGTTTCATATGTTCCAAAGCATATTATGGAAGATTTATATTCAGTAGGTGGTTGGAATGATAGTAGTGCAAGTCTTAAAATAACTGTTTCAAAAGGCTTCAATAATGATGAAGTTGCAAATAGTATAACCGAGGCATTAAATAAAACAAGAACAGATGGAAGCTATAACACAGTATATAAAGAAGGGGCTATTAATCAGCTTGAGTATATTAAGTTTGCTATAAGTAGCTTTACAGGAGTTATAACTTTGGTTTCACTTATAATTGGTGGAATAGGAATAATGAATATAATGTATATGTCAGTTATAGAAAGAAAAAGAGAAATTGGAATAAGAAGAGCAATAGGTGCAAAACCTAGAACTATTATATTACAATTTGTAACTGAAGCAGCTGTTATAACTACGATGGGAGGAATATTTGGAATAATAATTGGGATGATAGTCTCAATTGCACTTGGAGGAAAACTTCCATTTGAAATTCAAATAGACCCATTAATGTGTATATTTGCAGCAGTTGTATCAAGTTTAACAGGAGTTGTTTTTGGAGTTATACCAGCAATGAAAGCAGCAAAAGTTGACCCTATCAAAGCAATACAAGGATAATTTAAAAACAAAATAAAAATTTTAACGATAAATGTTTAAGAAATAAAAAAATAGGCGATAATATAATTACACATTCTTTTAATTTAATTTTAGGGCTAAGCAATATATTTTGCTTAGCCCTGTTTTTTTAGTTAAATAAAGTTTTAAATAGAAAACAAAAAATAGACAGTTTGAAAATATTTTTAGATATAGTTATTAAAGGAATAAATTAAGGCTATAATATGGATAAAATATAGTTAAGTAGAGGTGTTGGGATGAATAGAAAATTAAAGATTTTAGTTACAACAGCATTAATAGGTAGTGCAATAAGCTTTGTAGGTTGTGGCAGTGGAGATAAAGAAGAAGTTAAGAATGTAGAAAAGCCAGAAATTGTACAAGATATAGATGAAAAGAAAGATATGGATGAAAAAGGTAGTAATGAGAATGCTGAGGATAAGTCAGAGCATAAAGATGAG
>NZ_CAMQRY010000084.1 GCF_947036855.1 uncultured Clostridium sp. | reverse complement strand
TTATTTACTTTAATTCTATACAAAATATATTATTAGCTAATTACTTTTTTATTAATTTTTTATCAATAATAATAAAAAGTTGCCTTTATTTTAATAAAGACAACTTTTAACTTCATATATTTAAGCTTCTAACATGACCTCATTTTCTATCATAAAGTTATTAGCCTCTGTTTCCATTATAACATTTAAATCAATTACATCTGCTATACCAATATCACTTCTTCTTTCCATTAAGAATGTATCTTTCCAAACACCAAATATTGTTCTAGCTATTTTTTCTCTATATCCAACTTCTCTAAAACCACATTTTTCATGTAACTTCTTGCTTCCTATGTTATCTTCTAAAACAGTTGCTTGAAGTGTCCAAATACCTACTTCTTCTGATATTCTTACAAGTTCATTTAAAAGTTTTGTTCCAATTCCTTTTCCTCTTTGTCCAGATTTTACATATATACTAAGTTCTGCAACTCCACTATACTGTATTTTTGAGTTCATTGCTGCAAGAGCTGCAAATCCAAGAACTTCGCCATCCTCTAATAAAATTATATTTGAATCTTCTAAATGAGAATCAATCCAGTCTTCATAGCTAGGTACTGTCCTTTGAAAAGTAGTGACTCCCGTTTTTATCGAATTTTCATATATGGCGACCATTTCTCCCCAATATTGTTTTTCTAGATTAATTATTTTGTACTTTTCCATACCTAACCTCCTATTACTTTGTTAACATTTAATTCACAACTTTCTATTATGTTGCGAATATTATTATAATATAAATATAGATAAAATTAAACACTCTAACTAATAATTTTATATTGATTTTTTTAACTTTTTATTAATATTTAGTATATATTGTTAGTAATTTAATTTTTATTTATTTCTTATTGTTTTTTTTAACATTTTTTCTCTAAATTTATTATTTCTTTTACTAAATTTAATCTTTTTGTAATTCATTTCATTAACACTATCACCATTACTCTCATTATAATAGTAATCTAATAAATATATTTAATGTTTTCACTTATAAAATAACTATATGTTTTTTCATTTCATTTGTTACTTAATTACAATTTTATTAAAAAAGCGCTTTTTATTAACATATTATTAATAAACTAATATAAAAAAACACCATTCATTTTACTATCAAATAAAACAAATAGTGCCTATCTTACATTTTTAATTTATCTCTTAATAAATTTAATTCTTCTAAACTTATTTCTCTGTATTCTCCACATTTTAAATTTCCAAGATTTATATTTAAAATTCTAATACGTTCTAATTTTTGAACTTTATAACCAAAATTTAAACACATTTTTCTAATTTGTCTATTTAACCCCTGAGTTAATATTATTTTAAAACTTAAATCATCAATTTTTATAACTTTGCATCTTTTAGTTATCTTATCTCCAATTTGTACTCCACTACTCATCCCATTAATAAACTCTGATGTTATTATTTTATTTACACCAACTATATATTCTTTTTCATGTCCATTTTCAGCTTCTAAAATATCATTCGCTAAATCTCCATCATTTGTTAAAAGTATAAGTCCTTGTGAATCTTTATCTAGTCGCCCTATTGGAAATATGTATTGTTTATATCCTATATAATCTATTATATTATCTTTTTTACTTTTTTCTGCTGTGCATGTAACTCCTACTGGTTTATTAAATACTATATATACTCTATCTTTCATTACTATAATTTTATTATCTACTAAAATTATATCCTCATCTATTTCAACCCATTGACCTTGTATAGCATTTTCCCCATTTACTATTATTCTACCATCTTCGATGAGATTTCTTGTTTCACTTCTTGAACAGTATCCAAAATTACTTAAAAGTTTATTTATTCTCATTTAATTGCTCCTATTATCTATAATTGCTAAAATTATATCATAAAAAAGAGATAAACTCTAAAAGTTTATCTCCATTATTCCTTATATGTTAACTAAGCAGCAATTACATTTCCTTCAATATCAACGCCCTTGTGTTTAGCTTTATACATTTTTCTCCATAAATAAAATCCATAGAATGAACTTACTCCATATTGAAGCCAAGTCATAGCACCAGATAAATTGTTTATTGTAAACCCTTGCTTTACCATTGTTTCTACAAATACTACAAATCCGATATTAGATAATATCCAGAAATACCACTGCTCTACATATCTTCTTGAAGTTAGATATAAAGCATATGTTGTAATAACTGATGATAATGCATCCATTATATAAGATGGATCAGGTTTTATACTCATACCAAATAAATTCATCATTATACTTGGTACATTTTTAAGAATTATTCCATATATTAACCACGCTGTAAGCATAATTATTATAGTTTTTACCCATTGAGCCTTTGTAAAAGTTCTACCTTCAACAACTCCATCCTCACTTTTTTCTGCACTATGTTTCCACATATAAAATCCATATATCTCTAAAGGTATAAGAATAAATAAATTCTTAAATGCTTCTCCATATAATCCACCTATAAATGAAATAACTGTCATAGCTATAGTATTTAATATCCACCAAAAATAAACTGTTAAACTAGCTTTTGCTTGATAAATTGATGTTATAACTCCTGAAATAGTAGCTGTAAGACCTATAAATCCAGTAACTGTAAATACAGTTTTTAAATCACCATTATGTAAAAATGCCGGTACAAAAAATGTTAGTATACTTGATATCATAAATACTACGAAAAATATCTTTTGAAATGGGCTAAATCCTTTGAAAAATTCCATATTGTCCTCACTCTGTCAATTAAATTTGAAAATTTATTTAAGAATTAAACAAACTTACACTTTATTTTATAGATATTTATTATCACTTTCAATAGTTCTACAAATTTTTATTACATATCACTCCTTGTTCACATTTTATTATTAATTACATTATGAAAACCTTTTTGTATTATCAATTTAATACTATATTTTCTAAAAACACGAATATTATATGTATTAAATACCTTTATATTATGAATTTAAGTAAATTTTTACTATTTTTTTATTATTTTATCTTTATGAATATTTTTTAAATCCAATCAAAAACTCCATACACAAATGTTGCAATTACCTCTACAATAATTGCTATAACTAGAATTATTTGTAAAATCCATGCCCAGTACTTTTTAGTTTTTAAAAGAAGAGTATTAAATCTAATAAATATAACTAAAAATACTGTTATTGCAAGTACTATACCTACATAGGTTGCAAACCTAAAAAATGCTAACATCTATTTATCACCACACTTGCTCTATATTTAAAAAACTATATATAAAACTTTGAATTAAAATTACAACTTGAAATAGTGCATAAACTATCTCTGGTAAAAATGTAAGCTTAAGTAGATAATCTTTAAATGTTTTATTTTGTGTATATTTCATCCTATAAAATGAATCTACGTATGTATATGCTATTACTAAAACAACGAGCATACTCATCTTAAATGTTCTATACATATAAAGAAATAATATAAGCCCTAAAAATACTATTACTCTTTGTACCATGATAAATCCAAATAATACATTATTTAAATTATCAGCAAGTGTAACTTTATTAATCCCATGAAGCCTTAAAGTATCCACTCCACCTCTAAGCCACCTGAGCCTTTGTACATACAACTCTTTTGTACTTAATGGAACTTCTGTCCATGCCATCATTTTAAGCTCTGTTGCAACTCTCCAATTATGCTTCAAACATAAAGTTACTTCATAATCTTCTACTAAATTATTTTCTAAATAAACATCTGTATCAATTCCAAAAGCTTCTTTTCTATACTTTATAACAGATTTAAGTGCATCACTTCTAAATATTGTAGCCATCCCATGCACTACCTTTATTTTTCCTTCTGTTTCCATTCTATGTGCATCAAACTGACCATACTCTATATGTTGCAAGTGCCATAATACTTTCTTAAAGAAACCCTTACCCGTATAAGGTAATATTCCTGCTCTTGAACATACTGCACCTAGCATTACATCTGAATCTAATCTTTTTGCACCTTCTAAAATGCAATTTTCATCAAGAACAGTATCAGCATCCATAACTAAAATATAGCCACCTATATCAAGTGATCTAAAACATTGATTTAATGCACCTGCCTTCCTCCCTTTATTATCTTTTGTAATAAATATCTCAAGTTTTTCATTTTCATATTTTTCAAGTATAGGCACTGTATTATCAGTACAATTATCACAAACTGTAATAACTCTATCCACTTCCATAGTTTGATTAAAAATACTATCCAAAGTTTCAACTATTTGATTTTCTTCATTATGTGTTGGTATTATGACTGTAATTTTTTTCATTTGTTTGCTCCTATTCTTTAGTATTTCAATACGCTTATTATTACCAACAATTTTAATTTTTATCAAAAAAATAGATATAATTTAGATTTTTTTCTAAATTATATCTACTGAGTTAAATACTCTTATAAACACTATGATTTTCTGAAACTTTAATCAGCCTTGAAGTTTTAAAATTAAATTCTTTATCCTCTTCATCATAAGCACTTACTATATTTAAATTTTTAAACCTTGGATTAGCTGTAAGTCTTGAACTTATTAAAATCTTTGTGTATGGATGTATTGGATTATTATATACAGCTTCACTACATCCTATCTCAACTATCTTTCCTTTATACATAACAGCAATTCTATCACTTATATATCTAACCATAGATAAATCATGTGCTATAAATATACATGCAACATTATGAGCTTTTGTTAAATGCTTTAGCAAATTAACTATTTGAGCTTGCATAGATACATCAAGTGATGCTATAGGTTCATCTGCTATTATAAGCTTTGGTTTAAGAGTAAGTGCTCTAGCCACGGAAACTCTTTGCCTTTGTCCCCCTGATATTTCTGATGGATATTTGTATAAATCCTCTTCCGAAAGCCCTACTGCCTTAGAAATTTCTAATACCCTTTTAAATAACTCTTCTTTATTTTTACAAAACTTCTTTATCCTAAGAGGTTCTGAAATTATACTTAAAATATTTCTTCTTTGATTTAGGCATGATGTTGAATCTTGAAATATTACCTGCATCTCCCTTGTTATATAATCTTTGTTTTTTTTATACATTCTATTATCTGTAACTTCCACTCCATTAAAATAAACATTTCCTTCTGTTACATCATGTATCTTTATTATACTTCTCCCAAGTGTAGACTTTCCACTACCCGACTCTCCAACTATTCCAAGAACTTCCCCTTCATATAATTCAAAGCTAATATCATCAACTGCCTTAATTATAGTCTTTTTGTCAAGTGTAAAATACTTTTTCAAATTCTTTACTTCTAAAATTTTTCTATCCATTGTTTATAGCCTCCACCACTTCATCACTCTGTTTTTTATAAAACTCATGTAATTTCCAAGTTGCTGCACTATGTGTTTCACTTATCTTAAACATAGGTGGCTCTTTAAGATAATCTATTTTAAGTGCATTTTCATTTCTTCTTGCAAAGCTATCACCAACTTCAAGATTTATAAGACTTGGTGGGGCTCCATCAATACTAACAAGTTCTACATCTGCCCCCTCACTTGGTAATGATTCTAAAAGCGCTTTAGTATATGGATGTCTACAATCAAAAAATATATCTTCTGTAGTTCCAATTTCAACAATTTTCCCTGCATACATAACTGCAACTCTATCTGAAATACTTGCAACTATCGATAAATCATGTGTTACAAAAATTACTGAAAATAAAAGTTCATCCTTAAGCTTTAAAATAAGATTTAATATTTGTTTTTGAATAGTAACATCTAAAGATGTAGTTGGCTCATCAGCTATTAATATTTGTGGCTTGGTTGCAAGTGCTATAGCTATGACTATACGTTGTCTCATCCCCCCTGAAAACTCATGTGGCATAGAGTTATATCTTTGAGTTGGATGGTCAATCCCAACAAGTTCTAAGTATCTTATCGCTTCTTTTTTTGCTTCTTTTTTACTAATCTTCTCTTTATATCTTATTCCCTCTGCTATCTGCTCACCAATTTTCATAGTTGGATTAAGAGCCGTCATAGGATTTTGAAAAATCATTGATATATCTTTAAATTTATTTTTCTCTTTACTACTTGTCTTTATGTCTATATTCCCATTCATTATTTGTGCAGTTTTCGGAAGTATTCCTTGTATACTTCTACAAAGAATAGTCTTACCACATCCTGATTCACCTACAATAGAAAGTATTTCTCCAACTTTAAGATCTAAATCAACATTCCTTACAGCTTTAACACTTCCTAGTCCTGTATGTATATCTATACTTAATTTTTTAATATCTAAAACAGTTTTCACCTTATTTTCCACCTCCAAATTTAATAGAAAATTAGATGAAGTTTTACCTCCATCTATTTTAAAATTACTTTTCTTCTAATGACCATTCATCAACATTAAAGAATATCCCTGCTCCATGATGCCCAAGAATTGTATCTTCATCAATCCCTTTAAGGTTATCATTTGCAACAAACATAGCTTCAAGATAAGCTATAAAAGTATATGGCATATCTTTTCCTATTTCTATTTGAAACTCTTGATAAAGCTTTAATCTTTCTGCCTCATCAGTTGTTTGTCTTGCTTTAGCTAAAAGTTCATCAACTTTTGCATTTGAATAAGCATTATAATTTGCATCTTTATCTGTTCCAAAAACTCTGTACGTATGGTCATCTGGATCAAATGGACTTCCCCATCCTACAACATAAGTATCTTCATTACCCCAATCAACACTTGCTTTTACAGCAACTTTAGCATCAATACCTATTTCTTCGAAGAATTGTGCACAAATTGTAGCCATATCAATCCTTACTTGATCTCCCTCTGAGCATACAAGTTCAAATGCTAACTTTTCATCCCCTTTTGCATAAATCCCATCATCACCCAGCTTAAATCCAAGCTTTTCAATTTTTTCTTTTGCCTTAGCTGGATTGTATTCAAACTTCTCCATATCTGGATTATTATAATCACCCATCTGAAGTGGTGAATATGCAACTTCACCATATCCAAGTAGCACACTATCTAAAATAGCTTGTCTATCTATTGCATAATTAAGTGCATTTACAATCCCTTTATTTTCTTTAAATAATGGTCTATTAAAATCATACATTATACCTCTATAATCAGCAGTTTTCATCTTATGAACTGTAAGCCCTTCCTCTTTTTCAATAGCAGCCATATCCTTTGGAGTTACCTGAGCTAAATCAATTTCACCTGACTTAATTTGCATAGCTAAGGCTTTATCATCAGTAACAATTTTAAATACTATCTCTTCAATACTTGGCGCACCTTCAAAATATTCATCATTCTTAACCATAATTATATTTTGACCCTTATCCCAGCTTTTAAACTTATATGGCCCTGTTCCTACTGGATTTGTATTAAACTCTGCTGTTTTTGGGTCTTTTCCATCAAGTAAATGTTTTGGAACTATCCCAACTGTTAAAGCATCTAAAATTGCTACATTTGGCTCTGATAACTTAACAACAAGTTCTGTATCTGAAACAACTTCCACACTTTCAATAGCCTCAAATCCACTTGCTCTTGCTGACATATTATCTTCATTTTGAATAATATCAAATGTAAACTTAACATCATTTGCAGTAAAAGGCTTACCATCATGCCACTTAATATCACTTCTTAACTTAAAAGTATACATATTTGTAGCCTCATCATGTTCCCAGCTCTCTGCAAGGCAAGGTATAATATTTGCATCTCCATCCCTTGCAACAAGCCCATTAAATATAAGTGAATCTATCTCACTTGAATCGTTAATTGCAGGATTTATAGTAGTATAATCACCACTTCCATAAACCAAACTATTATCATTTTCCTCTACTGTTTCTTTTCCCCCATCTTTTTGTATAGCTTTATCTGAAGATTCTCCACAAGCTATAAAACCAAATGAACATACAATAAGACTAGCCACCACTAACGCTTTTAATTTTTTCTTTTTCATAAATTTTACCCCCATTTTACAAATTACTTTGTTTCTTATTTGAAATTTCTCTTAAATAATTACCTATATTAGTAATACAAAGAAGTGTAATAACCAAAAACACTCCCGGCACTATAATAATCCACCATAAATTTGATAAAAGTGCCCCTTCTGAAAGTGATAACATACTTCCCCATGAAATAATTTCAATAGGTAGTCCTATTCCTAGAAAACTCAAAGTTGCCTCAGTTCCAATTGCCCCTCCAATATTTGTAACAACCATAAACATTATTGCAGGAATAAAGTTTAAAACCATATGTTCCTTTAATATGTGAAAGAAACTTCCCCCCATTGTTTTCGCGGCTAAAATATATTCACTATTTTTTATTTGACTTACTTCTGCCCTCACAACTTTCGCAATATTCATCCAACTTGTAATTCCTATAACTATTGCAAGACTTACAACTGTACCATTCCCCATAATTCCCTGAATAAATATAATTACAAGAATTGATGGTATAGTTAGCATTATTTCTGTAATTCTCATCATCAAATCATCAATATAACTATTTGAACATGCACTTACAGTTCCATATATAACAGCAATAACTGTAGAAATTATAGTTGCTAAAACTCCTATAAATAAAGAAATTCTTCCACCATACCAAATCATTGAAAATATATCTCTCCCCATAGTATCTGTCCCAAATAAGAACTCACTGCTTGGAGCTATTGATATATTTCTAAGATTTAAATGTGTTGGATCTTTAGTCATAATCACTTCTGCAAAAATACATAAAGTAACTATAATAGCTAAAATCCCTATTGAAATATACGGAATATTCTTCGCTTTTGCTTTCACTACCTTTTTTTCTTTAATCCTTGAAATCATATAATCTTTTCCAACAACCTCAAAATCACTCTTGTGTAAGCTCAAAATATTCCCCCCTAACCTGCTTAGTTCTTGGATCTATTTTATTATTTATAACTTCAGCAATTAAATTACTAATAATAATAACAGCCCCTGTTATAAGACATAAAATCATAAGCATATTATAATCATGATATTTTGCACTTTCAAAAGTCAAACTACCCATACCTGGATATGAGAATATTTTCTCAACTACAAACGTACCTCCAAGAATATGAGGAACTGAAACTGCCATTATTGTAACAAGTGCTGGCATTATATTCCTTAAACAATGTTTATAAATTATTACGTTATTACTTGCTCCCTTTATTTTTGCAAGTAAAACATAATCCTCTCTAATTTCCTCTAAAAGTTTGTTTCTTATCATATATGCATAGTACCAAAGATGTCCTAAAACCATAACTATAAGTGGTAAAATAAGATGCTCTATTCTACTAACAATACTTCCTGACATACCTATTTCATAAGCTCCACTACTTGGTAGTATATTTAGATTTATACTAAACACTAAAATAAGTACAAGTGAAACCCAAAATGTTGGTATTGCATTTAATATATTTCCAACTGTACATACAAACCTGTCTAAAAGTTTCCCCTCATGCAATGCACAAAAAATCCCTAAAAGAGTACAAAGTATAAAAGTTAATATGTATGCTAAAAGCCCTAAAATAATTGTATTAACAAAAACATCTCCTATAACTTCTAAAACATCAGCCTTGTACTTATATGAAATTCCAAAATCACCTTTAATAGCATTTTTCACCCATATTCCATATTGTACATATATAGGCTTATCCAGACCAAGTTTCTCTCTTGCAAGTTCTTGCTTTTGAGTTCCCATCTGCTCCACAGTTTCACCATAATATGATTTAAGTGGATCGCCTGGTGATAATCTTGCCATGTAAAATATTACAAATGATAAAACTAACATAGATAAAATTAATTGAAACAATTTCTTCACTATAAAAATAAATAGCCCTCCTCAAAATTTATTTTAATAATAACTTGATATCCTTTTCTCTATTGAGTATATTCTCTCAATTAGAAATTTAGGACAATTTTTCATTTTAATTTAATTCTTATTATTCTTAAATACATTTATTTACTTATTAATCTTTCATTCCATTTTTTATACAACTGACTACTTTTTGCTATACAAGCTAATGTAAACGTATAAATTATCGCAGTTTTTTATATAAAACTCACAATTCATTCCATTTTTATTTATCTCTTTCTTTTGCTATACTTATTTAGACTACTGCCAATACATTTAAAGTGTCAGAATCATTCTGAAATTAAATTTGTATTTCAAGTTAGATTAAACAAAAGATTAGGAGTGATTTTCATGCTATTAGCATTTTGTGATAACTATAGAGATGTTCAAAAATTAAACGTATTTAGTGATACTAAAGGAGTTCCTTATATAGAATTCTATATTCCAAGAAAAAATACAGATATAAAAATTTGTAAAACATTTGAAATTGAAAAATCAATTGAAGATATAAAAAACAACCTACCAGAAGATGAGTGGGTTTCTAATATAAATGTTAGTGGTATATCAAATGATTCTGCTTGTATTTCATATGAAATAACAAAAGAGATTGTTTATGTTGTACCAGTAGAAAGTGCTACACATACAGAAGTTAAAAATCATATTAATAATTTAATTAGAAATAATGAGGTTATAGATATTGATAGAATAACAAAAGAATTAAACAGAAGTAAATCTTCAGCAATTTCTGAATTTGCTGGAAATATAATTAGAAGAATATAACAAAAAAGCTCTAAGCATTTTGAATAAATGCTTAGAGCTTTCTAATTTAATATATTTAATTAGTTGTAAATTCACGAAGTTTATAAGTTCCACATGTAAAAATTGCAACGGACATTAGTAAAAGTATTATACTTCCCTCTATCAAATCACCATTTAATATTCTTCCAACCCAATAATAAGGTGATATATATCCTATTACTTCATACTTTGCCATACTCTCTGATATATAAGGTGCTTGTATCATAAATATTCCAAGTGAAAATAATACAAAACTTGAGAATGTTCCAACATTAGCTATTATATCCTTATTTTTAAACCATCTTACAAAAAATACTGTAAGAGAAATTGA
>NZ_CAMQRY010000083.1 GCF_947036855.1 uncultured Clostridium sp. | reverse complement strand
GAGCAAGAGATAAGTGCTGATGAGGTGGAGAGATTACCAGAAGATCAAAAAAATACTGAATTAGATAAAATGTTAGCTGAAAGAAGAAAGATGGCAAAAGATCTTGGTAAGATAGAAAATGGTAATGAAATGGGAGTTTCAGCTAGTAGTGTAGGTTTTCCAGGACAAACAGAAAATATGCCAGAATTATTAAGTAGAGAAGAGTTTGATAAAATGTATACAGTAGCAATAGCATATATTGCTGAAAAACTTGGAATAGATAAAAATGATAATGAGGGACTTAAGAAAATAAACTTTAATATCTGTATAGACCCAAGAGCGAATGCAATTTATGATGATGAAGATAAAGGTGTGGCAGATGGATATGCAAATGAAGATATTCTTATTGTAGAATATGAAGAAACCGAGGATGTTTATAACTATTTGTTTTTAGGTAGAGATTTAACAAGTGGAGAGTGGAAAGCGTTGCATGATGGTTTAACTTATAAAGTTTAGTAGAATAAGAAGGGAAGAAGTTAAATTAAAGGTATTACTGTAATAGTTTTGGCATGCACTTTTAGTACAATGATAATATCTAATGCTAAATTTTGAGAAGAGTTAGCTAGAGTAGATTTATTATTTAAAAGGAGATGTTAATTTTGACGAGTATAAACAATGAAAAAATAGTTTGTAGATGCAAGAAGGTTTCAGAAAAAACAATTGTTGAAGCTATTAAAAATGGTGCTGATACTTTAGAAGGAGTTAAAGAAGAAACAGGAGCTAATGCATATGGCTGTTATGGATGTAGACTTCAAGTTAAAAAGTTGATTGAAGAAAATTAAGAATTATTAGCATTAGGAATTATAGAGTTTCTAATGCTTTTTTAGGTTTAATACAAATGGTATTATGATAATCAATTTTTGGAGTATAAAAAATAGATAGTCTGTGATAAAATAGGGCATATAAGATATTCATTTAAATACAGGAGGTGTTTGTATTATGGCAAAAGTTATAGGTACACTTGGACCTGCTTCAACAGGCTATGTTTGTGGTTGTAGTAAAGTTACAAAAAATGATGTTATAGAATCAATTAAAAATGGTGCTAGTACACTTGCAGATGTTAAGGCTGATACTGGGGCAAGTAATAAAGGCTGCGGTGGATGTAGTGGTAGAATAGAAAAAATATTAGAAGAATATAAATAGAAAAATATAGTTTATATATTTGTTTTAAGAGAAATCATTTGTTTAAAATGGTTTCTTTTTTTTATCACAAATATGGAGATGGATTAATATTATAGATAATAGAAATGTTAGTGATTGCCTAATTAAATTTTGTAATGCTTGTAAAAGGAGAAGAAAAATATAGGGGGAGATGAGTTTAGAATGAGAGATGCGTTTGAGCAAAGAGATATAGTTTATAGAATATCAGAAACTAATAATAGTGAGTTACAAGAAATAAATCTTAGTACAGGTAAGGTAAGGATTATAAATTTAACTGTGGAAATTGATGTTAGTACAGTTACTTATAGCAAAAAAGATGGCTTTATATATGGGGTTAGTAGTGGTTTTCCAAAAGTGATTTATAAGATTACTTTAGATGGGATTGTTGATTGTCTTGCTGAGGTATTACCAAATTTAGTGGATGGAAATTATGAAATTAGCACAATTGATAAAAATGGTTATTTATATATCAAAAGTATTAGTAGCAGAAAATATTATACTATTGATTTAAGTAATGAGATGTCTGAAACTTATAATTATTTAGTTCTGCCAAGAGATAATTATAATGTTGATAGAGATAGTGTTGGAATGGAACTTAGAGGACCTAATTTTAATGGTCTTGATTGGGACTATAGTATAAAAGATGGCAATTTATATGGCGTTAATGATGGTGGAAATATAAAGATGATAAGCCCAGTTACTGGTATAGTTGAATCTATTAATGATGTAAGGCTACCAGCAGCAGATTATATGATTTCTTATTTTGATAGGAATAATAAGTTTTATGCAGTTAGAAAGAATACAAAGAAAATATATATAATTAATGACATAAATCCTAAACATATAGTTATAAATAGTATAGCTAAAGAAAGTGAAGATGCTAGTATGTATTTGAATAATATATATCAAGAGAAAAAAATAGAGAGTAGTAAGGTAGAAAAATTTTTAAGACACGAATATAAAGATGATTTAGAGGAAATAGCAACAGCTATAAAAGAAGAAAGTATAGAAGTTATAGAGAAAGAACATATAGTTGAAAATATAGAAATTATAGAAGAAGTGATAGATGATAATAAGCCAAGTATTATTATAAATACAAACATAGATAAAGAATATGTAATAGTTTCAGAAGAGGTTCAGTATACAATAAGCATTGAAAATACAGGAGATATTGATATTTATAATATTAATATTGTTAATTGGTTAAATAAAAAAATTGAATTTATAGAAGGAACAGTTGAGATTAATGAAATAGAGGAAGAAGAGGCAAGTATTATATCTGGTATAGAAATAGGGATTTTAAATGCAGGGGCTAAGATGGTAGTAAAATATAAAGCGATTGTGATAGATGAAGGAGAAATAAAAACAAGGGATACTATACAATTTTTTTATAGAGGAAGTAAAGATAATAAAGAAGAAATAGTTTATATAAAAACTGATGATATTATAGTGAAGTCAAAGGTTGTAGATATTAAGATAAAAAAGACCTCAGATAAAAAGTTTGTAGTTTTAAGAGATGAGATAAAATATAAGATTAAAATTATAAATAATACAGGTATTACAGCTAGTAATGTGCTTGTTAAAGATGAAATTCCACAATATTTAGAATTTATAAAAGGCAGTTTTAGTTTAAATGGACAAGCAATAAATAATATAAATTTAAAAAATGGGATAAATATAGGTATATTAAAATCATTAGAATCAGTTGAGGTGGAGTATGCAGTAAATATTATTGGTAATCCATGTAGTGTTACAAAGGAAACAGGCGTTGATGTTTCATATAATTATATATTAGAAAATGGATATATTGGGACACGGAGAGTTTCAACAGTTGGAGAAGAGGTTAATTCATTTGATATGGGGATATCAAATTTTAAACAGCTAACAGTAGAATCATATTTAAATATAGAAACATCAAAACCAGAGATTGAATCTATTAATAAAATAAATAGTAATATAAAAATAGAAAATTATCATATAGTAAAAACAGCAGAAACAATATCAAATGAAGGGCAGTATTTAACTGGTTATAAGCTGGTTATCAATGGTGATATTGAAGTTATAATAGAATATACTGAAAATAATTTAAGGAGAATGGTTCATTCAGCTAGATATAGGATTCCTTTTAGTACGTTTATTGTTTTACCAAGAGGATATAATCTTGGAAGTAAAATTGAAGTTGAGGGGATTTTAGAAAATTTATATCATAAATTAATAGATGAGAGAATTTTATTTGTAAATATAGCTACTATTATTAATGCTAAAGTCGTATTTTAAAATTGCTTAGGTGAAATTAAAAATAATAATTGTAAGAAAACAATATAAATGGTAAAATTTGTATATTGTTAAGTATAATTATGAAAGATTTTAATAAATATTAAAATTAAATATTTATACTATGCTAAATCATATACTTATATATATGGTTTAGCATAGTTTTTTTTTGGGGGGATATAAATGAAAAAGAAAGCTATTTTATGTTTAATTTGTATAATGACTTTATTTACAGGCTGTGGAGTATCTAGTAATGAAGAAGTTTTAGATGGTAAAGAAGAAGTTGCAAAGGTGGAACTTGAGGAAAATATTGAAAATATTAAAGTGTTAGATATAAAAACACAAGATTTAGAGTATTTAAAGCCAGAGGAACTTACTTATAGACATGTTAATGTTATTGAAGATGATATTTTATTTACTGAAAAGTATAGTGAAGAACTTGAAGGTGTTTTAACTTTTAGAGGAAATAATTTTAGAGATGCTCCAAGTTATGGTATTTCAAAGATTGAAAAAGAAAAAATATCTGAGAAGTGGAATTTTACGACATCATCTAGTAGTTGGGGTGGAGGTGCAGGTTGGACTGGTCAATCTGCTCTGGTAAAATGGCCAAATGATGTGAAGCAAGGAATGAATATGACACAAGAGTTTAAGGATAAAGAAGGTGGGGTTGAAGTTATACAAGCTTCACTCGATGGTAAGATATATTTCTTAGATGCAAGTACAGGAGAAGAAACTAGAGAGTCTATAAATGTTGGTAATCCTATAAAGGGAAGTTTAAGTATTGACCCAAGAGGGATACCGCTTCTATATGTTGGAGAAGGTATTAATGAAAGCTCTGCAATTGGCTTTAATATTTATAGTTTAATTGATGGGGAGAAGTTATATGAAGTTTCAAATGATCCAGATGCACCAAGAGGATGGGGAGCTTTTGATTCAAGTGCTATAGTTAGTGGAGATACTGATAGTGTTATAGTTCCCGGTGAAAATGGAATCATCTATAAGATTAAACTTAATACAAAGTATGATAAAGAAAAAAATACTATAGATATTGAGCCAAGTGTAGGTAAATATATTTATGATGCAAGGGGATATGCTGGAGTTGAGAGTTCTATGGCAACATATGCTAATCTTGGATTTTTTGCTGATAATAAAGGCTATATAAATTGTATAGATTTGAATAATATGAAACCAGTATGGCAAGTCAATGGGATGGATGATACTGATGCAACATTAGTAATTGATGTAGAAGGAGATAAACCTTATATATATTCAGGTAGTGAAGTTGATAAGCAGGGAAGTGTAGGATTTAGTTATATTAAGAAGATTGATGCTATTACAGGAAAGGTTATATGGGAAAAGGAATTTGAATGTGAATCACTTCTTGGGGCTAGTCCTGTAAATGGAGGAATGCTATCTACACCTGTTGTTGGGAAAAATGATATTGATGATTTAGTTATATTTTCATTATCAAGGTATGATGGCTTTAATAGTGGACTTTTAGTTGCACTTGATAAAGCAACAGGAGAAATTAAGTGGGAAAACAAATTAGATAATTATGCATGGTCATCTCCAGTAGATTTTTATAATAAAGATGGAAAGGGATATATACTTCAAGGTGATTCAATTGGGAATATGTTTTTGATAGAAGGGAAAACAGGACAGGTATTAGATCAGATAACTTTAAATGCGAATATAGAAGCATCACCTGCAATGTTTAATGATACTGTAGTAGTAGCAACAAGAGGTGGGAGTATCTATGGGCTTGAAATAGAATAAGATAAAAGACTTAGCAAATTCAAAATGCTAAGTCTTTTTTATTACCCAAAAATTCTTGTTTGTTTTACTTTTTTTAAGTAGATTTCAATACCTATTAAAGAAAGTGATGTAGCAATCTCAACTACAGGCATTGTTACCCAAAGTCCCATCATTCCGAATGATTTTGATAGGATGAAAAGGAAGATAAGCATATAAACAAAACCTCTAAGCAGAGAAAGTGTTGTTGAAATTTTAAATTCTCCAATAGCTTGAATCGCAGCTATATTTAGAACATTTACTCCGGCAAGCATAAATGAGGCAAAGTAAATTATCATTCCAACAGTTGCTTGATGCATAAATAAAGCATCCCCAGTTGCAAATATATGTATAATTTGAACTGGGAATAAGAATGCAATAATAAACATAGATGCACCAACTAGGAATGCTATTACTCGTGATAATTTTATAAACCTTACAACTCTATTATGATTTTTTGCACCAAAGTTGATACTAACAAGAGGTTGTACACCTTGAGCGAGTCCACTAAATATAGCAAGAAAACTTACTGCTATATTATTAACAACACCATATGCTGAAAGCCCTACATTGCCAAGTAAATTATAACTAACAAAGTTAAATGCAATAATTACTACACCTGTTGTTAGAGATGATATAAAGCTTGGTATACCTATTTTACTAATTTTAAATAAAAATTTAAAATCAAAACTTTTAGTATGAAAATGGAAAGTATTTTTCTTTTTTATAAAATGAGCTGATAAAACAATAAGCCCAGCTATTTGTCCTAGAGAAGTTGCAAGTGCCACACCCCATATTCCATAGCCACATATAAAGAGAAAAACATAATCTAAAACTATATTTACTATATTAGTCATAATAACTGACATCATAGCAAGTTTAGGATTACTATCATTTCTTATGAAAACATTCATAGCACCAAGTATCATATAGGGTCCACTAAAAATCATTATTACATCAAGGTAGCTTTTAGTATAAGCAAAAGTTTTTTCAGATGCGCCAATTATGCTAACTATATCATCCATAAAAAATGTTCTAGCAATTAAGAAAAATATATATAAAACTATTATACCGATTATTGATGTGGTAAATATTTTATTTATAGATTTATAATTTTTTTGCCCCATATAGATGCCGATAAGTGTTGCACCACCAACTCCAAGCATTAGGTATAGAGCAGTCATAAGACTATATACAGGATAAGTTATGTTTAGTGCTGCAACTCCAAGAGCACCAAATTTTTGACCAATAAACATTGCATCACATAGAATACAAAGTGATAGTCCAAGCATTCCACCTACTGATGGAAGTATGTATTTTAAAAGAAGGCTTCCTTCTTTTGCAGTTAATAGTTCTTCTTTTTTATCTAACATTTTAAAATCTCCTATAATATTTTGAAAGTTTTCAAATAAAATATATTTAAAGTAGGGGTTATACAAATAAAAGCAAGTATTTTTATTATAGCATTAGTAGAGTATAGAGGGATAATTTATAAATATAAATAATTCAAATAAAATCATTTAAATCAGTAAGTTAGTTAGTATAAGGAAGAAAAGATATGAGAAAAAAACATATAAGTATAAATGACTTCGTTTTCATTAAATTTATTTTATAATACAAATAATAGCATGATATATAAAGTTAATATAAAATTAACAAAATATGGAGGCCAGTTGTCAAACTTTAAATATAAAATTACTTTAAAGGAAGTGACATAATGAAGAAGAAGATAGTTATAGTTAGTGGAGTAGTAGCAATTATTATAGCAGTATTAATTTTCCTTGCAGTATATTCAAGTAGAACAAACAAAGTGGATAATGCAGTAAATAATAAAGAATATTTATTTTTCTTGAAAAATGAGAAGGATACGCCTTATAGTGAGGTATCAGTTTTAAATAATAGTAAAGTTATAGAACTTGGACAGACAGCACTTGATGAAGTTTATACTTTAAATAATGAAGGAGCATTTCTTTTAGTGCAAGAAGATAGCACAAGTAAAAAAGATTATAACTTAGTTGTTGTTAATAAAGATAGAAGTGAAAAGGTTGTAGGAACTATAAGTAAGGAGTTTTTACATAGTATAGAATGTATTGATGGATATATTTATTATGAAGAAGTAAGTAAAGATAATAATGGTAATATAGTAAAATCAATAGTTGAGGTTAATCCAAGGGTTGATGGAAAGGTATTTCCAAAGATTGTTTTAAGTAATATGGATACAGTTTTATACTCAAATGATAAGAGAGTTCTTGGGACAAATTTAAAAGATGAGTTAATTTCATATGATAGGAAAACTAAGAAGGAAGAAATTATAGGACAAATGTACACATCTAAGAAGAGTGGTAATGAAGTTATATTACTTTCAAGTAATGGAGAGATAACTTATTATAATCTTGAAACAGGTGAAAAAATAGTTGATTCTAAAAGGATAACTAACTTTAGTGGAAAAGCAAAAGAGCTTTATACAACAGCATATAAAGATGGAAGTCTTATTTACTATACGTATAATGGCGAAAATAGTAATACTAAGCAGCTTTATATTAAAAGTAAAGATTCAGAGCCTATACTTATATCTAGTGATGTTAGTGATATTCAAGTAATAGATGATAACATTATTTATACAAAGGATATTAAAAATGGAAATAAGTTAGAGCATGAACTTATAGAAACTAATATAAAGAGTCCAAGTGAAAGTAGAGTATTACTTAAAAGTGAGTATATTAAAATGCAATATAAAGCAATTGATTTAGATGGAAGTATCTATGCTATTGTTGGAAATGATTCAGAGCTTTGTAAAATAACCAAAGATGGTGAGATAGAAAAATTAAATGATAAAGTTAATTATGTAGGTTCTCAAAAAGGACAAGTTATTTATTATAAGTCAGAATCTCAAGCAAATAATAATAAGTTTATTCATAATGTTGCTTATGAAATTTATATAGGGAATAAACTTGTAGCAAAGGATGTTCATATACTTTATATGTTAAATGGAAACATAGCTTATAGAGATGGTAATAATCTTAATATTATTGAAGATGCACAGGTACAAAAGTTAAATGTTGATATGAGTAAATATGATACTATACTAGAAAATGATGGTATGACTGATACATTGCATTTAGATGATGCGTATTTAGATGGATATTGGAAAATTGATAATGGATATAAGGTTGAATATATAGAACTTCAGGCAGGGAGTATGGGAGGATTGAAGGTTATATCTGAAAAAACTCTTGATGGGAAAAAATATAATTCAAATATGGAATATTATAAATATGAATTAGTTGACACTAGCTATGACAAAGCTAAAATAGCAGTGGCCAAAACTGATAGTGGGCATAAATTATTTGGAGATTTAAAGTATGATAATGTAGCAAGTATAGAAATGATAAGTGATAAAGGGTTTAAAATTGATGGTAAAAAAGTAAATGCTATAAAAATATCTAAAGAAGAATATGAGAATGCAGTTTCAAAAATTTTAACTAAAGAAAGTATAGAAACTATAGCTAAAAAATCATTGCAAACTAATGAAGTTAAATTTGTAGAAAATAAGGATATAAAAGGACAAGAATATAAAGTTTTTGAAAGTGTTTTAAAACCAAATAATAAAATAATTATAGGAAAAGCAGGAAGTGTATATGATTATAATAATTATATACAAAGTGGACATTTAATGCTAAATGAAGAAGATTTATATAGCTAGGTAAAATTCTAAGGTTTTTTATAAAATAAAGATAGGTTATAATTACAAGTAGAAAGACGTAAGGGAGAATGATATTAAAATGAGTTTTAAATTTTATATGCCAACAAAGGTTTTAATAAATAGAGATGTTGTTATTGAAAATTCAAAAGAATTTAAAGGGTTAGGAAAAAAAGCACTTATAGTTACAGGTAAATATTCATCAAAGCAAAATGGTTCTTTAGATGATGTTAAAGTAGCGCTTGAAAAAGAAGATATAGAATATATTGTTTTTGATAAAGTTGAAGAAAATCCATCAGTTGAAACTGTTTGTTTAGCTAGTGAACTTGGTAGAGCTGAAAATGTAGATTTTATTGTAGGGATTGGTGGAGGTTCACCAATAGATGCAGCTAAAGCTATTGGGGTTATGATTAAAAATAGAGAACTAACAAGAGAAACTTTATTTACAAGTAAAAAACTTGAATCAATAGATATAGTTGCAGTTCCAACAACAGCTGGAACTGGAACAGAAACAACACAGTATTCAATTTTAACTGACCATAATGATAGGACAAAAAAGAATCTTGGGCAAGAAATTTTCCCAGTTTTATCATTATGTGATGCTAAGTATATGATGGGAATGAATTTAGATGTTAGTAGAAATACAGCTATTGATGCATTATCACATATAGTAGAAGGATATTTAAATGTAAATTCAAATATAATTATTGATACATTATGTGAAAAAGCTTTAAATATATGGGGAAAAGCAATACCATCACTTTTAAATGGTGATATAAGCTTAGAAGATAGAGAAAATTTACTTTTAGCTTCAAATGTAGCGGGAACAATAATAGCTCATACAGCTACATCACTTCCACATGGAATGGGATATAACTTAACATATTTTAAAAATGTGCCACATGGACTAGCTAATGTATGTTTATATAAAGAATATTTAAGAGTATTTAAAAATAAAGCTAGAGTATATAACATATATAAGTTCTTGGGACTTAGTTCATATACAGAGTTTGAAGAAATAATAGAAGTACTTTCAAAAGTTGATATAGAAGTTACAGAAGAAGAAATTAAAGAATGGGCTAGTGCTTTTATAGCTAATAAAGCTAAAGTTAAAAATCATCCAGAAGATATAACAGAAGAGAATATATATAATATTTATAAAAAGAGTTTAATAAAGTAATATAGAAAAAATAGAGATGAAATATTAAAAAGGTAGATGAAAATCTACCTTTTTTCCTTTATAATGATTTTAAGATTTTAAACAAATGAAAAGGAGCGATTATGGAGATTTTTGTGATAGGACATTCTAATTATACATTTGAAAAACTTGTAAGTATGTTAAAAGAGCATAATATAAATGTAGTCATTGATATGAGAGAAACTCCTTACTCTGTGTATAATACACAATATAATAAAGAAATATTTGAAATTACAATAAAGGAAGCAGGATTTATTTACATATATATGGGGCATGAGTTTGGTGCTAAAAGGCAGAGTAGAGAGTCATATACCAATAAAGTATATGCAGATTTTGAAAAAGTAAAAGATGAAGAAATATTTATAAATGGTATAGAGAGAATAAAAGTAGGTATTAAAAAAGGATATAAAATAGCACTTCTTGGAGCTATGCAAGATCAGATAAGATGTCATAGAAGTATTTTGATTGGAAGAGTTTTAGATAGACAAGGAATAGATGTTAAATATATTTTACATGAAGGTGGACTTGGAAATCAAGAATACATAGAAGAGTGCTTACTTGATAAGTATTTTCCAAATAGGCATCAGTTAACTTTGGATTCACTTCTTGGAAATTCAAAATCAAGAGAAGAAATGGTGGAAGAGGGATATAAATTTGCAAATAGAGATATAGGGAATAGGACTGAAGGTATAGATAAAAAGAAACATTATAATTAAGATATAAAAAGTTAAATACCAATAATAGTTTATTTGGCGAATTATAATAGAAACATGCAATCTTATATGTTTTTTATTATAATTTGTTTGAATAATAAAAAGTTGTAAAAATATTGACACTTATAAAATAAGAGTGTATTATATAGAGAAATAAGAGAAACGCGGACAACTTATAGGAACTACTCATAAAAAGAGGGGATTAATTTTTTTTACCCAAAATGAGAATATTAGCTAGATTAG
>NZ_CAMQRY010000082.1 GCF_947036855.1 uncultured Clostridium sp. | reverse complement strand
AATTTAATCTATCTCAAATTTTAATATACACATCATTTATTAATTGGTGCTATACTTATTTATGAGGTGATTATAATGTTTAATACATTAAGTTATATAGGTCAAATTTTTAATGATTCCAATATAGTATGGGGTGTTGGTGCTTCAATATTATTAAATCAATTTGGACTTGCAGATAGCCCAAATGATATAGATATACATGTTCATATTAAAGACATCCATAAAGTTGATGAAATTCTCAAATCTATTGGAACTAAAAAGAAACAAGAAAAAACTGACTCATACTCTACAAAATATTTTTATGAGTATATAGTTAATGGAATTGATATTGATGTAATGGCTAGACTTGCTATTAATCATATTAATGGTGTATTTGAATATATTTTTGATGAAAATTCAATTTCTCAATTTATATCAATTGATAAAATCTCTATACCATTCACATCGTTAGAAGATTGGTTTGTGCTTTATCAACTAATTCCAAATAGAGATGCTAAAGTTAAAATTATCGAGGACTATTTGCTTTTAAATGGAATCAAAAAACTATTTTTACTTGAAAGGTCATTAGTAGGCAATCTACCATTAACCATCATAGAAAGAATTTATAATTTAAAGCTAAATTCCTCAAAAAAAGAACACTAAAACTATTTAATTTAGTGTTCATCTTTTTCTATTTATTTACTTATTACTACGCTTTAATATATCAATATTTCAAGTTGCTCTCTTTGCTTTGTTAAAGATTATTATCTTTTATTGTTTTCTTATAGTAATTTGTATGTGTATAAATTTCTTCTTTTAATGGATTTTTCTTATATTTTAAGATTGTATAAATCATATATATAAATACTCCAACATTAAATAGAAGTGATATAACACTAAGTATCATCCACATAGATTCTTTATATACAGGAACTATTTGAAATAATTCACTTTGCTGAAAATCAAATGATAAAGTGAACATTGCATATAGTGCTAATATTTGTGCTCTATGCTGAAGCCATGCTCCTCTTTTAAATACAAACTCTGCAATTAATGCTGCAAGTAATATAGCTATTCCTGCATACATTGCTCTTGTTGATACTCCATTATAAACATATGCCATATTCCATATTGTATATCCCATTATATATACCCATGTCATATCTGGCCATATCATATCCTTTGACTTATCTCTTGATGCTTTAACACCAACAAATCCTGTCAATGTTACTATACATAAAATACCTGCTATAGCATTCATTATATTCCAAGGTCCTCCAAGAACAACAAGTCCTGCTGAATCTACCGTAATAGTCTTATACTGCATAAAAATTTCAATTTCTTTATAAACTGCTTCTGAAATATTTATAGCAAGTATCGCTACTGGAAATATCATAGCAAATTTATTCTCACCAAGTTTTGTAAATCGTATAAGCATAAATCCATAAATACCTATTAAAGCTGATATTACCTTTACCCACCCAAACCAAGTTTTTGATGATGGAGAATCTAATACCCCTGTAAATATTAATATTCCTAATACTACCGGTAACGCACCATATACTAATATTGATAATATTTTAGATTTTCTTGTAACTTCATTAATTACTAAATATATAATTATAAATCCTATAAGAGCCAATATGCTTCCCATTGTATAATTCTCAAAAAATATTCCCATTTAAAAATACCCCCTATTGTATCTTTAATACGCTATAATTTCTTTTATACTAAATTCTTGTCCTGATATTAATTCATACTCCTGTCCATTACACTTTGGACATATTTTTTTATTCTTTATAATTCCATAAACTTCACTGCACTCTTTGCATTTTGCATCTGCTGGAAGAACTATAATTTCTAATTTTGTATCCTCATATGGAGTTTCATCAACTGCCGCAGGATAACATTCATAAATGAATCTTGGTATTGCCTGTGCTAATTCTCCTATCTCAAGTATAATTTTATCAACCTTTGTAATATTATTTTCTACTGAAAATCTATCTACAATATTAATAACTTCATATACTATTCCTAATTCATGCATATTAACCGCCTCTATTCTTTCCTTTATTTGATTACTAGCTAGTAGGTATTACTCCTACTTTCTATAAATAGGAGTAAACAACCTCTTGCCTGTAATTATCTGAATTTTATCTTGTTTCCTCAAAAGGATTTATTTTATTTACAGCTATTTTAAGCTTTCTTTTAATTGTATTTTTGATTACTTCCTTTGGTAAGTTCTCAATTTCAAATCCTTTGACATCATGAACTCGCTCTAGTGTAATTGCATCAAACTTACATTTTAATGTACAAGCACCACAACCTACACATAAATACTCATCTACCTTAGTAGCACCACAACCTAAACATCTTGCTGTCTCTTTCTTAATTTGTTCTTCAGTTAATGTACCTCTTAAATCTTTAAAAGTTTGCTTTGCTTTCTTACCATCAACATGATTAATTTTCTGTCTTGGTGTTACATCAAAACCTGCTATTTCAGCTAAGCTTGTCTTATCAAGAGCTTTATAGTAATGATTATCTCTACCAAATTCTAATGATTGACCATTTTGTACAAATCTATGAATTGAAATTGCTCCTTCTTTACCTGCTGCAATAGCATCAATAGCAAATCTTGGACCACTTACAATATCTCCACCTGCAAAAATATCTTTCTTTGAAGTTTGTAATGTAACTTTATCAACCTCAATAGTACCTCTTTGAGCTAACTTCACATCTTCCCCTTCTAATATCTGCCCATAATCAAATGTTTGTCCAACAGATAATAATACATAATCACATTCAACAATTTTTGTATCATTTTCATCAAACTTTGGATTAAATCTTCCACTTTCATCAATTATTGATAAGCAACGTTTAAATTCAACACCAACAACCTTATTATTTTCTGTCACAACTCTTATTGGTCCCCAAGAATTATTAATATTTATATCTTCTTCTATAGCTTCATTAACCTCTTCTGCATGTGCTGGCATATTTTCAAGTGCTTCTAAACAGAAAATATCAGTCTTAGTTACTTTATCAAGTCTTCCAGCAGTTCTTGCTACATCAATTGCAACATTACCCCCACCAATAACAATAACTTTGCCTTTTGCACTTGTTTCTTCTCCAAGATTTACTGTTCTAAGGAAGTCTACTCCACTTATTACCTCATTAGATTTTTCTCCATCTATACCAAGTTCTCTACCTGCATGAGCTCCTATAGCGATATAAAATGCATTAAACCCTTTAGCTCTAAGTTCTTTTATACTTATATCTTTTCCTATCTCAACACCTGTTGCAAACTTAATTCCTATTTCTTTTAACACATCAATTTCAGCTTCTATAATATCTTTTTCCAGTCTATATGAAGGAATTCCTAGTGTTAACATACCACCTAGTTTCTTCTGTTTTTCATATACAGTTACATCATATCCGTCTATAGCTAAATCATAAGCACAAGTTAGTCCTGATGGTCCTGCTCCAATAATAGCAATTTTTTTATCACTATAATCATGTCTTTTTCTTGGTATAAACCTTGTTTCTTTATGCAAATCTTTTTCAGCAATAAATTTCTTAATATCATCAACCGCTACTGCTTCATCTATATCTGCTCTTGTACAAGCATCCTCACATAATCTTGGACAAATACGCCCACATACTGCTGGAAGTGGATTATGCTTTTTAATTAACTCTAAAGCATCTGTATATTTACCTTGTGATGCCAGTTTTACATATCCCTGTACTGGAATATGAGCTGGACAATTTGTAATACATGGTGCTGTACCTGAATCTAAAGTATTCTTTCTATTAATTCTATAATCATTATTCCATTTTTCTTCTTTCCACTCTGTATCTCTTGGAGTAACTTTTATCATTTCACTCTCAATTTCCTTAGTAGAGCATAATTTCTGTCCTAGTCTTAATGCATTTGTTGGACAAACATCAACACACTCACCACAAGCAACGCATTTGCTCTCATCTACAACTGATTTATAATTTGATCTTACAATATCATTATTCACATATTGATTTGCAAGTCTCATTGCATAACAACCACATCCACAACAATTACAAATTGCATGAGTATGACCCGGTTTGTCTAAATTAGGTATAGAGTGCATTAACCCATTATCCTCAGCTTTCTTAATAATTTCCAAAGCTTCTTCCCTAGTTATTTCACGCCCACGCCCTGTTTTTATATAATACTCAGCTGCATGTCCAAGTTGAATACACATATCTTCCTTTAAATGTCCACAACCTTCACCCATTGATTCACGCGAAGTTCTACATGAGCAATCAGATACTGTAAATACATTTGATTCATCTATATGTCTAACAAGCTCTTCATACGTAGCTCTTCTTGAATTACCATCAATAGCTCTTTGAATTGGTATTACACGCATTGGTCCACCACCAATAGGCATAACTCCCGCTGCCATAGGACCTTTTTTATTTCCAAAATAATAAAATGCTTCTGCAACTTCTGGATTTTTTGCTATCAGTTCTTTATTATTAACAATCATCTCTAAATGTCCTGGAACGAATACATCTTGCCAGTACATATCTACCCCATCTATTGTATTAACAAATGCAACTCCAGCCCAAGCTATATAATCAAGCATCTCCTTAACGTTTTCATAAGTTTCTCCAGATACATTAACAATATCCTGTGCACTAACTTTTTCACGAAACTTTAAATGCATTGCTAGTTTAGCTTGCTTTTCATTTAATATTGGTGCTAAAGCATAATACTCTGGTCCAAATGGAATAGCCGCTCTTGAACTACTTGCCTTAGTTCTTCCAATCTTATTAGCTAAATCAATTATTTCCTGTCTATACTCTCTTCCATCAACATCTGCCCATGTTAGAGCAAACTTAAATTTATTTTCTTCTCTAAAACTTGATTTCACATCTTTCTTTGCCATTTTTATTTATCCCCCTTTATTTCACATCTTAACCAATTTGTCCAAACATCCATTCCCTCTTCAGTCTTAGCTGAAATTGGAATTATAATAACATCCTTATTTAATTTTCTTACCCTTTCCTCAAGCAATTCCATATTAAAATCAAAATGCTCCATAACATCAATCTTATTAACAATTAGCACATCAACTTTTCCAAATATCTTAGGATATTTTAAAGGTTTATCATCACCCTCTGGAACACTTAATATAGCTATATTTTTCATAGCTCCTGTATCGTAACCAACTGGACAAATAAGATTTCCTATATTCTCTAAAAATACTACATCTAAACCACTTACACCAAGTTCATCAATTCCTTGCTTTGTCATAGTTGCATCTAAATGGCATAATCCACCAGTATGCAGTTGAATAGCTTTAGCTCCTGCATCCTCTACAGTTTTTGCATCTACATCAGAATCTATATCAGCTTCCATTACACCAATTTTCATTTCATTTTTTAAAGCTTTAATCGTACTCACAAGTGTTGTTGTTTTTCCACTACCTGGAGATGACATGATATTAATTAAAAATACCCCTTGTTTTTTTAATTCTTCCCTAGTGATAGTTGCAACTTTATCATTATCCTCATATAATCCCTTTTTTATTGTGAAAACTTTATATTCGTTCATTGTACTCCTCCTAAACCCTTAATTTAGCTTGATTATAACAATATTCTATGCCCCAAACAATCTAATATTCCTAGCCACTTTTCACGCTTTCATTACTTTATCAAAGTGTTTACACTCAAAGAATATTTAACCTAACAGTATTAAGCCTATTAAATAATCTTATATCTCTATTTACTGTAAACATAAACATAAAGTAATTTTTTTACTTTATTTCATTTTTCTCCTTGAAAAAAGAATATAAAAACTATAAGCTTGTACTTGTTTACCACATCATGGAGGTGATTTTTATAAATAAAGATTTTAAATTCAAAATTATTTCAGAAGGTATGCACAGTGATGTAAGTTCTACTTGTAAAAAATATAATATTTCAAGGACTCTTTATTATCGCTGGCTAAATAGATATAAATCTAAAGGTCTAGATGGTTTAGATAAAATAAAAAAAGATTTTACTCCTATTAATAAAATCAATTTTGAAACAGAAACTGCCCTACTTAATCTGATAAAAAAGCAGCCTATCTATGGTCCTAAATATCTAAAATATATATTTAATGATCTAGGCTATAACATAAGTGAATCTGCTATTTATAATATTATGAAAAGAAATAATCTTACTAAAAAAGAAAATCGCATTAAATTTGCTAAAAAACAAGAAAAGCAAATAACTATATCTATCCCACCTCTATCAGAAATTAATAGCGGTGAATGTTGGGTTTTCTGGGTAACTGATTATGGAACTTACAAAAATATAGGACATATTTTTGAATATACTTTATATGATTTCAAAAGTGGTATAGCTTGTTCAAGATTATATAATGAAATAAGCTTTAATAATTTTGAAGATATATTAACTTCACTAGCTATGCCTGTTGCAAAAACTCTTAACTTAAAAATAAATAGTTTATGCCTTCTGAGTAGTGATAAAATATTAAATCACTCAAAAAGAAGTTTTAACTCTAATGTTAATAAAATAATTTTGGATAATAGTTTTGACTTTAAACTTTGTATTTTACTTGAGGATGATATAAATTTAAATATAATTAGTAAACTAAGAGAAGAATACACACAGGGCTGTCTATCTTTTTTAATACCTTTAATAGACACAGATTTATCTTTTAAAGAAATCAGACTTAAATTCCAAGCTTACCTTAGAAATTATAATATGAATTATAAACGTAAATTTGATACACAAGATTTTACGCCTGTTGAATATCATAATAAAACAACCAACAATAAAATTGTTTTACCTATGTTAGCTTATATAAATAGAGAATATTAAAAGGAGAACTATATATGAGAGTTGCTGTAATTGGTAGTGGATTTAGTGGGATGCTTGCCTCTTATCTACTTGAACAAGAAGGAATAGATGTAACTATTTATGAGAGAGATGAACGAATTGGAGGTCATTGTAAAACCATTGAAAGTAAAAATATTTATACAGAACTTGGGACTGTATGCTCTTTCACTTCTCAAATCAAAGAATTATTAATCCACCTAGAAATAGACTATAAAGAACGTTTTATATATAGAAACTTTGTTGATGAAAATTATCATCAAGTAGAACATATGCTAAGAGAAAATATAATTTTACTAATGGAGGAATTATCTAAACTTAAAATAATTTTAAAAGAACACGCTCCATATTTAAATGATATTAATTTTGGATATATTCCTGATGATTTAATGCTCTCATTTAAAGACTTTCTAAAGAAATATAATTTTAGATTTATATCTGAACTTATCGCACCATTTCTTTCATCTTTTGGATTTGGTTCTATAGATGATGTACAAGCTTACTATGTATTTAATATCTTTAATATAGATATATTAAATTCTTTCATAGGTGGTAAAAAATCATTATTTATTAATAAAGGAACAGAAGAACTTATAAAAAAACTTAGTCAAAAAATTTCTGATATACGTTATTCTCTTGAAGTTACAAATATTGAAGTAATAAATGATAAGGTTAAAGTAGAAACAAATTATGGTGCTGACTATTTTGATAAGGTATTAATTACAACAAAATTACCTACCAATGTTATCAAAGATAAATTATACAATCAATTAATGAAAAAAATAGATACTAATCCATTTATAGCTTGTGCCTATGAAGTGAGTAACAAAGATTTAGTTACAACTTATTATAAACATAATTTAGGCAAGAAAAATAAAATTCAATTTTTCTATATTACAAAACAAAATAATAGGACAATCCTAGTAGCTTATACCTATGGAATTATTGAAAAAAATATAGTAGATGGAATAACAGAAGATATTAAAAATCTTGGAATAGATATCAAACAATTAATCACAGTAAAACAATGGTATATTTTCCCTCACTTAAAATCTTCTAATTTAACTCAAACATTCTATAAAGAAATTAATGATAGAGAAAAAATAAGTAATATCTGCTTAATTGGCTCTTTGGTTTCTAAACCAACTATTGATAATTTATATGTATCAGTTAAAAATTCTATAAGCCAAATACTTACTTATCATAAAGCAAATAATTGATACTTATTACTCTTCCTCTTCTATATGTAAATTTTAAAAGGACTATATTATAAATGATAAATTACAAAGGATTTATGATACAGTCCTTTTTCTATTCTAATTAAATAATTCCTAGCGAGTTCATCAGCACCCTCCATTCCCTTAAATCCATTAATAGCTTTATCATAACTCCAATCCATGACCTGTCTTAGCTTAGACTCAGTTAATAATTTTTTCATCTTCTGTCCTCCTATTTTAATAAAATAGTACCTACCTAGATAATAAAAAAATGAAGAAAATTAATCCTTTCAGATTTCATCTCTCCATTCCTAGTTATTTACTATATAATTTTATTTACTACTTTCTTCTAGCATTTCCTTAAATAATATCCATATAGTATCATTTAAAAACACTCTAGGCTTCAAATTCAACATCTCTGAAAAAGCTATAATAGCCTTAAAAACTTTTGCTATAAAATAAAACCCTTCAAGCTCTGCCATATCAATATTATCATCACAAAGAAATTTAATATCTAAATTATTATTACTTATATCAACCACTATATCTCTAATATACTGCATTTGCCTTATACCATTTACATTGTAACCCTCTTTAGCAATTCTAGTATATTTGATATCTAACTTATCAGCCAAAATAAGAGTTAAAGCCATAATATTATCACTATCAAAACCATCACTATGAGTCTTTATAGCATCCAAAACTAACTCTTTATGAATTAATATAATATTATTCTCCTCAAAATACTGCTTTGCAAAAACATAACTTCTAAAGGCATGATTAGCCTTTCCATCTATAGCACCAGTATCATGTAAGATAGCAGCTATCTTTGCTTCCTCAATAAAATTATTTTCATACCCAAGACTTAATAATAAAGACTCAACAAGCAATGCAACATTCTTAACATGATCAAAATTATGATGTGCTAAACCCTTATCCACATCTTCAAATATAGAAATTTTATTGTAATGTTTAACTATAATTTCATCTATTTCTATTTTTTTAAATTTACTCATCATAACCCCGATTATAAAATTCCATTTTCTTTATCTATAAGTTTCGGTAAATCTTTTATATCGCATACTTTAAATCCACTTTGTTTATCCAACATTTCATTAATACTTCTTTTAAGCTCTTTAATTTGATGTGTAATCATACTTAGTTTATTTTCAAATATTATTCTATCTTCTATACATTCCTTTTGAATCAATGACTCAGTAATCGTATAATTAATTAATAAAATATATCCTTTATCATTATATTTACGTCCATCTTCTAAAATATCAAGAAAAAACTCTGTTCCTTTAATTTTACTTTCCATATTAATAGAAAAAGTTTTTTTCTTTTTAATCTTTTTTCCTTTTTCTAATTTTTCTTTATCTGAATTAGAGCCTATTCCATCTATATAGTGTTCTGTAAGTTCGACCTCTGATAAATGTTCTCTGACTACTTTATTAAATATAACCTGTGAGATATCCTTACCTTCTATTTTATATAAATCATTTTTACTCTTATTTATATAAAGTATATCCGTTGAAGCCTGAGTTGCATGACTTTCGACACCTTCAATACTTCCACCTGCACATGAGCTTGCAAAATCATCTAAATCATAACCATTATATGAATTAAGTATTTTATGATCTATTTTTAATATGTTACCAAAATTATCTAATGTTAAATCTATTATATTCATTTTTACACCCTACTCTAATATTTTTTCAAATTGAGCTTTTCTAAATTCAGTTAATGGTTCTAAATATTGCATTAATATATCTTCAGCTTTATCTACAAGTTCTATGTTAGTTCCATCATTTATAACTCCCTCTTCTTCAACTGTTGCTTTAAAAACATCCATATCTTCCATTAACATATTTACAAGTAAACTATCATGAGTAGTAAATACTATATCTATACCTGCAGTTCTAATAATTTTAGCTATTTCCTCTATTCTTTTAGGATGCACTCCAATTTCAGGCTCTTCTATTAAAAATAAAGTTTCTCGCTCTTTTTTTATAAGTATTTCATTTATATACTTTACAGTAGAATTTAATAATGCAATTCTCTTATACCCATCACCCACACTATTTATATCTAGAAATTCTGGAACACCTTCTTTTGATATAACTTTATACATTAATTTATTATTTAAATATACTAAAGAATCAAATCCCATCTCTTTTAAATCACTAAACTTCATCATCATATTTATTGTTTGCTTTATAGATTCTCTTATTTTGTCTTCTCTTAGTAATTCACCCCATACAGGAGTTAAAATCATAAGATCTGATGCATCAATATAAACTGTTTTTTTATACTTGAAAAAGCTTAACTCATTAAGCTCCTCTTTAATTGCAAATAAATCATCAATAATACTATATGTATTATCTATCAGCTCATATTTCTCCTTATGACTTCCATCAAACGCCATTAAAGTTGCATCATATATATATTTATCTTGCTTAACATCAAAAAGTTTAATTTTCCCCTCATTACATCCTTTTCTTATAATTGGATGAGGTATCTCCTTCAGTAATTCTGTACTAAATGTTGTATTTTTAGATACTACATCATTTAATGCTATTAGTACTTTTGTTCTATCATAAACATCAAATTCACTTTCATCTAACTTTATATCTTTTCCATATAATTTATCTAAAACCTTATTTACTTTTATTTCATCATCAAAATATGAAGAAACAAGATTTTTAATATATTCATTATCTCTAGTTTCAATTAACTTTTCACTTGCATTTACTAAAGCAAATAAAACTTTATTAACAGTAGACTTTCCTAAATTATTATCTCCTGTAAGAGCTGATATTCCACCAATTCCTATTTTCGCATATTTTATAGACTGAATATTTTCTAAAATCAAATAATATCCTACCTTTGAATCTTTTTTATTCATACTATACTCCACCAACCTTTAAATTTATTATTTTAATCCACGTTCAAATTTATCTCTTATTTATATTTTATAATATATCTATCAAAACAACTACTCAAAATAAACAAAAGTTATTATTACCTATAATAAATCTGATAATATTCTCATTATATCCATTTATCTTTTTTTAAATACGATATTTTTTTAGTACATTCAAACAAAAAGCCCCTTAAGATATTAAATATATCTTAAGGGGCTATACTTCAAAATTAACTTTTTATATTAATATTATTTATTATCTGATTATTGGAATTCTAACAGTTATTGGTACTGATGAATTTGTAGCATCACCTT
>NZ_CAMQRY010000081.1 GCF_947036855.1 uncultured Clostridium sp. | reverse complement strand
TTTACAGTTAAAAGAATAAATATTAATAAAGATTTATGATTTAATGCTATACTAGAGATACTTTAAATTAAGGGGAGATTAGAATTTGTTTAATGTTGATAGTTTTGTAGATATTTTAAATAACTATAGTAATTTAGCAATACTTATAAGCTTAATTGTGAGTATTGTAATTGCACTTCTAGGGGTATTACCATCATTTTTTGTAACTGGTGCTAATATTATATTTTTTGGTCCTGTAGAAGGATTTTTAATATCTGTGCTTGGTGAAGTTATTGGTGGGGTTATAACTTTTAGTTTATATAGACTAGGTTTTAAAAAGAAGGTTGAGGGATTATCAAAGTATAAGCTTATAGATAAGATAATACATAGTGATGGGAAAAAAGCGGCTTTTTTAATATTTGAAGCAAGACTTTTACCATTTGTTCCATCTGGATTTGTAACTTTTGCGGCATCTATAAGTGATGTTAAAATAATTCCATATACAGTTGCAACAATTCTTGGAAAAATACCATCAATAGCACTTGAGGCTGTTGTAAGCTATGATCTTATAAATATAGATGATAATTTTATAAGACTTTTTATAACACTTAGTGCGGTAGTACTTATATTTGTAACATTAAAGCTTGGAAAGTTTAAAAATAAAAATCCTATGTAGATAATATCTACATAGGATTTTTTTTACATTATAGGAGATAGCAGTCTAAAAATAGCCTCAAAGAACTTGGTTACAGGATTTCTTTTTTTGAAGTCTGTAAGATTAAGTTTTGTACAATCTTTAAGATCTACGTTAAAGGCATCTTCAAGTTGTTTAGATATTTTTTTTGCATAAAGTATAGCATTAGTTTCAAAGTTTAAAGAAAAACTTCTTATATCCATATTAGCAGTACCAACACTACAAATATTAGAATCAGCAACTATACTTTTACCATGTATAAATCCATTATTATAAAAATAAACATTAACTTTTGATTCTAAAAGTTCTTCAATATATTGATTAGAAACCCAAGGCATAAAGAAGTGGTCTGGATTTCCAGGAAGCATTATATTAACATTCACGCCTGATAGTGCAGAAAGTTTAAGTGCAGTAAGCATTGCATCATCTGGTACAAAGTAAGGTGTTTGAATATAAATACTATCTTTAGCATTATTTATTATTTTTATATAACTGTTTTTTATATGGGCTTGTCTATGGTCTGGTCCTGAAGATACAATTTGTACTGGAGTAGTATTAGTCTTTGGGATTTCTCCTTTAAACATAAATCTTTTATGCTCGTCAGTAAGCTTCTCTCCAACAGAGTAAGTCCAATCAAGTAAAAATCTTTCTTCTAAATCATTTAAAGCAGGTCCTTTAATTTTAAGGTGAGTATCTCTCCAATTTCCTACTTTACTATTTGATAAGTATTCATCACCAACATTAAAACCACCAATATAAGATGTTAAGCCATCAATTACAATGATTTTTCTATGGTTTCTATAATTAAGTCTAAGATTTAAAAAATGTAGTATGCTTGGGAAAAATACAGAGAATTTAACGCCTGAATTTTTAAGCTTTTTGATAACCGGTTTTTTAATAGCATTTCCCATATCATCAATTAAAAGTTTAACTCCAACACCGCTTTGTGCTTTTTCACAAAGTATATCAATAATTTTCATACCAATCTCATCACTTCTAAATATATAAAATTCAATATGGATATATTCTTTTGCATTACGCAAATTCTCTAATATATCAGCAAAGAGAACTTGTCCATCTATAAATAAATCAACTTCATTTTCTTCTGTATATATTGAACCACAATTATTGTAGTTCATAAGAATAACATCTTTATTTTCAATTGTACTAAGATTATTATGATATTTCATTTTTAATATTTTAAAGTAATTATTTTTAGTTGTATCATCTATTAGTTTTTTATTAGATAATTTTTGTCTATTTAGGTTAAGTCCAAATAATAGATAAATTATAAATCCAAATATAGGGATGAAAATTAAAATTAATAGCCAAGCCCAAGTTGTAGATGGATTTTTTCTTTCAAAGAATATTAAAAATACTATCAGGATAGCATTTACTATAATTCCAAGAGTACCAAGTGCAAATAAGTGATAAAATTCCATTATGTATCTCCTTAAAGTTAAAAATCTTTGTAAGTATATAGTATAGTATTAAATATTTTCTTGAAATTATTAAAATTAATAAAAAAATAAAGAAAAACAAGAATATTCAGAAGATTAGTAATTTTAAATTAATAATATGTACAGTTAAATAATATATAATAGAAAAGAATGGTAATTTAATAAAAAGATATGTAAGAGGGGTATTTTATGAAGAGGGGCAAGTTAGTTGTTGTTTTAGCTACAATATCTATTATATTAGTTGGAGGTATTACTTTACTTAATAATAAAAATGAATCTAAAGTTTCAGAAAAAAAAGTAAGTAGTAGTATTGCTGTAGAAACCTTTTTAATTAATAATTCAAGTATTGAAAAATTTAAAAAATTTACAGGGATAACTATTGCAGGTGAAAGTGAAGTGGTTACACCTAAAGCATTATCAAACATTTTAGCTATTAAAGTTAAAGAAGGAGATTATGTAAAAAAAGGTCAAGTAATAATGACACTTGATTCTACAAGTATAGACAAGCAAATATCAGAACTTGATAGTGTCAATAATAAGCTAAATGAAACTTTAGAGACTAATAAACAAAAATTAGAAGAAGTAAAAACTCAAAAAAATGAAGAGAGTCTTAAAAAGATAGAAATTGAGGAAGTAAATAATACAACTATAAAAGCTAATGAGGATATAGATGTAAGTATTGTAGATTTAAATACAAAGCTTGAAAATAAAGAAATTGATATAGAAGAACATAAACTTAGTCTTTTGGAATTGAATAAAAAGAAGACTGAAAATACTGCTATTATAAATAAAAATAATATGCAGATAAAAACATTAGATATGACTATTACTGCATTAGATAAAACTATAGAGCAGATGGAAACTATTTTTAGCAAACCAAGTAACAATGAAGTTTCTGATATGCTAAATGGTTTAAAAGATAAAAAAGGTAATTATAGCGTTGTTTCAGGAATAAATGGAGTTATAAAAGAAATTAATTTAAAGGTTGGAGAAATGCCAATAAGTCTTATGAAACCAGGAATATTAATAGAAAATGATTCAAGTTTAGATATTGAATTTCAAGTTGATAAAGAAGATTTGAAATTATTTAAAACAGGAATGAAGATAGATGTATTTGTAGATAAAGCAGATAGTCAGGAGCAAAAACAAGGGATTATAGAAAGTATAGGAACTGAAGTAGATGAGAGGACCAAGCAATATAAAGTTAAAGTAGCTTTTGAAAATGGAGATAAATCTATTAAAATTGGTGATTTTACAAAAGTTTTAATTCCAACAGAAGTTAAAGAGGATGTAGTAAGTATTCCAAAGGATGCAATTATAAGAGAAGATGGAAAAACATTTGTATATGTGTCTGAAAAAAATAAGTCTGTAAAAAAGGAAATTACTGTTGGGATAGAAAATCATAAGGATATAGAAGTTAAAAGTGGATTAAAAGCTCTCGATAAAGTGATTATAAAAGGTAAAGAATTTATTTCAGATGGAGTAGACATAAATATAGTTAAAGAGGTGAAGAAAAATGAAGATAACTAATTTTAGTATAAAAAGACCTGTAACTGTTTTTATGGGAATACTTATAGTTTTAATGTTTGGAGTGGTTTCATATTTAAAACTTAATATAGATATGCTACCTGCATTTAATTTACCTATGCTCATGATGATTACTCAGTATCAAGGGGCAGGGCCAGAAGAAATTGAGGAAATGGTTACAAAACCAATAGAGGGAATTATAGGGACAGCTCAAAATGTTGAGGGGATAAATTCAATTAGCAGTGATGGAAGGTCTATGCTTATGATAGAGTTTGCAGATGGTACAGATATGGACTTTGCATCACTTGAACTTAGAGAAAAAATAGATATGATAGCACCACTTCTTCCAAGTGGAGTAGGAAAACCAATGATAATGAAGATGGACCCTAATATGATGCCGATTATGAGTTTTGCTATGAATCTTGAAGGTAAGGAAATTGAAGAACTTTCAGATTTCTCTGAAAAAACATTAAAGCCAATGCTTGAAAGAGTTGAGGGAGTTGCTTCAGTTGATATAACAGGGAATTTAGAAAATGAAATAAAAATCATTGTTGATCAAGATAAACTTTCTGTGAATGGCTTAAATATGAATAACATAACAATGGCGTTAAAGTCAGATAATATGAATATGCCGATTGGTACAATTGTAGAAGGCAGTTATGATTTACTTGTTAGAAGTACATCAAGTATTGAAAATATAGAAGATATAGAAAATATCTTAATAACTAATAGAGAAGGAAAGATATTTAAGTTAAAAGATTTAGCTAAAATTGTTAAGGGGCGAGAAAATAAAGATAGTTATGCAAGATTAAATGGTGAAGATGCTCTTATATTTAGTGTTCAAAAAGAAAGCACAGCAAATACAGTAAGGGTTTCAAAAGAATTAAGAAAAGAAATTGAAAAATTAGAGAAAGATATTAAAGGTCTTGGAACTACAATGGTTTTAGATCAAGCAGAATTTGTTGAGTTTTCAATTAACTCTGTTAAAACAAATGCTATTCTTGGAGCGGTGCTTGCAGTTATAATTATATTTTTATTTTTGAAAGATATAAGAAGTACATTTATAATGGCTCTTGCAATACCGATATCTGTAATATCAACATTTATAATGGTGTACTTTGCAGGGTTTACACTTAATATGATATCTCTTGGAGGAATAGCACTTGGAGTTGGAATGCTTGTTGATAACTCGATAGTTGTTATAGAAAATATATTTAGACATAAAAAAGATGGAAAAGATAGTACTCGAGCAGCAATAGATGGAACAAGTGAAGTAGCTATGGCAATTAGTGCTTCAACTATTACATCTATATGTGTTTTCCTTCCGATAGTATTTGTTGAAGGAATAGCAGCAGAAATTTTTAGGGAAATGGCATTTTCAATTGCATTTTCATTGATTTCATCTCTTGTAGTATCATTTACACTTGTACCACTTTTAGCAGCAAGATTATTTAAAGAGGATACAGAGTTAAAGGATAATAAGATATTTGATAAACTTAAAAACTTTTATAGTAAGATACTTATTTGGAGTTTAAGTCATAAAAAAATAGTTGTAGGAATGTTAGTTGGATCGATAGCTCTAGGAGGAATATTACTTACAAAGATAGGGATGGAGTTGTTCCCAACAGCAGATCAAGGTGTTGTTTCAATAAGTGTTAAAACACCTAAAGGACTTAGTGTTGATAAAATAAATGATATAGCATTAGAAGTTATTAAAAGTATAGAAGGTATTCCAGATATAAAAGATAAAGCTGTAATGGTAGACACGGCAGGAGCTAATATATCAATTCTTTTAAATGATGAAAGAAAAAGTTCGGATAAAGACATTGCAAGAGCTATAAGAGAAAAAACTATTAATATAGCTGGTGCAAAGATAGAAGTTTCAGCTATGTCAGGTGGAATAAGCACAGGTTCATCTCCACTTGTAGTTAAAGTATCTGGGGAAGAATTTGATAAGTTGAATAAAGTTACTGACGAAGTAATGAAAGCTTTAAAGCAAGTTAATGGTGTAATAGATATAAAATCAAGCAATGAAAAAAGTTCTGAAGAAATTAGAATTGTTGTAGATAAGGAAAAAGCTGCTGAGTATGGGCTAAATAATATAACAATAGCACAAGCTATACAAGGTGCATTTAAAGGTATAGAGGTAGATCAGATAGCACTAGATGATAAAAATCATAATATAGTTATATCATCAACAATGAGTGACAATGCAACATATACAGAGCTTGAAAACATAACAATTAGTACAATGACAGGTTCTAAAATAGCTTTATCAGATATTGCTAAAATAGAGAGAGGTAAAGGGTATAAAGAAATTGCAAGGGAAAATGATACTAGAGTTGTTACAGTTAGTGCAGGGGTAGATGGTATATCTTTGAATGAAGCTGTTAGTAAAACTAAGGATATATTAAAGAACTATGATATAGAAACAGGTTATACAATAACTTATGGTGGAGAAGTTGAACAAATGGTTGAAGCTTTTTCACAGATGATGCTTGCGCTTATTGTTGCAGTATTACTTGTGTATATGGTTATGGCAGCACAATTTGAATCACTCCTTAGTCCATTTATAATAATGTTCACAATCCCACTTGCTTTTGTTGGTGCAATATTCTTATTATTTGCAACAGGTGTTAATATAGGAATAACAGCACTTATTGGATTTATAATGCTTAGTGGAATAATAGTTAATAACGGTATAGTTCTTATAGATTATATAAATAGGTTAAAACTTGAAGGAAGGAGCACTAGAGAGGCTATTCTTGAAACAGGACCTGTAAGACTACAACCGATACTTATGACTGCTCTTACAACAATAATGGGGCTTATGCCTATGGCTATGGGACTTGGAGAAGGGAATGAACTTCAATTACCACTTGCGTTAACAGTAATAGGAGGATTAACATTCTCAACAGTACTAACACTTATTGTAATACCAGTAATTTATTCAATATTTGATGGAATTAGTGTTAAGTTTAAAAATAGAAAATTAAAGAAGATAAGTAAATAAAAAATAGCGCCTTAGAAAATTCTAAGGCGCTATTTTTTTTGTTTAATCTTTTTTATCAGGATCAACAAATCTAAATTGTGAGAATGTTCCAAGGTTTGTATCAACAAGCTTGTACAATTCCTGAGCAGAATCTAAAACTGTTTCACTAGAACTTTTCATATTTTGTGCAGAAATACTAATGTTTTCTGACAATGAAGTAACTTCAAGTGAAGTTGTTTGAATTCCTTTCATTGTAGATAATATGTTAATGTTAGTATTTAAGATTTCACTAGAACGAACATTAACTTCATCAATCTTTGGTGCTATTTCAGATACAGAATTAGAAATAGTATTAAATGACTCTATGGCATTTGATACTGTATTTTTTTGAGTAAGAAGAGTATTCTTCATATGGCTACTTTTACTTACTAAACTATTTGAACTATCAAGTGCGTCTATTATTAAGTCGTTTATTTTAAATGATGACTCTTTTGTTTGTTCTGAGAGTTTTCTGATTTCTGATGCAACTACTGAGAAGCCTTTACCAGCTTCACCAGCTCTAGCAGCTTCAATTGCAGCATTTAATGCAAGTAAATTAGTTTGCTCTGCTATATTGTTTATAAGGTCTGTAATGTGATTAACCTTTTCGATATTAGCTTTCATTGTAGATAATGTAGATGAAAAATCTAAAAATATTTCATTAAAATTATTAAATGAATCATTAAGTTTTTCCATTTCATTAAAACTTTCATTTGCTTTAAAACTTACATTGCTAGTCATAGTTGAAATTGTACTTATTTCTGATACATTAGATTTTAATGAATCATTGAATATAGAGATACTACTGACAACATTTGTAATAGCAGCTGATTCAGCTATAATTTCAGTTGAAATTTCAGCAATTGAATCAACTATATTAGAGCTAGAATCTCTTAAGCCTTTTGAAACATCAGTTAAACTATTAGATTGAACTTCCATAAGACTTGTAGTTGATTTTATATTTGTAACCATATTCTCTATAGAATTTTGCATACCACTAGTAGCTATAGCAATAGCACCTAGTTCATCTTTTCTAAGAAAATGTCTAGGCCTTATAGTGTTGAAGAAATCTCCTTCTTTTAAAAATTCAAAATGAATTCTAAAATTATTCATAAGTGTTGCAAGTTTTCCAAGTAATTTCCAAATTGAAAATAAGCTTAAAATAGTTAGTATCGTTGATATTAAGGCATAATATCCTGTTATTGTAAGTGCAGAATCTGATGAAACTAGATTAATGCCATCAACCTTTATACTTTTAATTAGAAGATATACAATAGCAGAATTTATTAATAGTACAATTGTGAGTATAAAAGCTATTTTAGACGTAATATCTGTTTTAAGACTTTTTCTTGCATCAAAGTTAAAATCTACGCTCATAAAATTATTCCCCCTTAAATTTACGTATAATAAGAGTTTAATATGTTTTACTATAAAATTCAATAAATACAAATAAAAGTAATATTAACAAAAGGTAAATAATAACAAAAAATAAGTTTGGTAGTAAAAAAATATTATTTAATTATACATTTAACAATAAAACTGGTAATAAACTATATAATGAATGGATTTATTTTATGGAGGGTTAATATGATCTTAATTAATCTTAAAAAATACTCTAACGAATATTTTAATTTTATATATAGTGATGAAAAAAGATTTATCTATACAACGAAGCGTTTTATCAAAAATATTGAATATTTTTATATTTGTAATTATTACATAGAGGAAGAATTAGAAGTGATTATAAAGAAATTTATTGTAGAAAAAGATACTTACTATGATTATAAGGTATTTTATAAATCAGGAAATATATTCATATTATATAAGAAACAAAATGTTTTAAGTGTTACAAGAATAAGTAGCTTTAAAAATATTTTTGAGGAAAAAGAATTTAGTATTTATTTAGATGGAGATATTAAACATACAGATATTTTAAATGAGAGATATTTTATTGCATTTATAGAAAGAAAAGATATTTTAGGGAGTAAATATAAAGCATATAGAAGTAGTAAGAGGTATAGCTACAAGTTTTCTTATTTAGTTGATTTAGAAGAAAGTGAAAGTTATTTTATTTATGATGTGAAATTTGCTCTTGGCGCAAGAGATTATATAAAATTAATATATATAAATGGTCTTGAATGTATATTTTTTGAGGAAGCATATAGAGAAGCTTGGGAAAAAGAATTTTATTATTTTAAAGGAATATTTGAAAGTGACAAAAATATAAAATCAAATAATAGTTTGAATTATATGGATTTTGATTCTTTTATATTTAATATTAAAACTGGAAGTGAAAATTTGAAGTTTGAGATTATAAAGAGTATAGGTGAAGAGGGTACAATAAGATATTTAGGGGAAGATTATAAAAATTTATACTACAGAGAATTATATTTTGAGAGTAGAATTGAAAAAATTTATTTATTTGAAAAAATTACTGAGAAAATGATTGAAATAAGCGAAGTTGACCACAATAAAAGACAGGGGGAATTTTATTATAACTTAGATAAAATCACTATTTTTTATGAGGAAGAGTTAGAGGATTACAATAGACTTGTAGGAATATTTAATAGATCTTGCGATGTAGTATATAGTAAAAATATAGGTATGTTTGAAGATTTTATAGAAGATAGATATCTAATAACATATTACTCAGATGAGTATGATGGTGATAATTTTAATTATGCAGTTGTCAAGGATATGAAACTTAATAAAGAAATTCAATATGATGGTAATATAAGAAGTATAGGAGAATATGTAGTTTTATATTGAGGATAATAAAGACTTTCTGAATTAAATTTAAATTTATGGTATGATGTTAGATACAAAGTATCAATAGTATGTAGATATACTACAAATGTTTAGGAGGTAAATGAAAATGAGTAGAAAAGGGAATCCTGTAATTTTAAAAGGATTGGATATGACTAAAGGGGATGTTAGTTATGAAAGAATGACGCTTGCGGGGACAATTGCAAAGTCTATAATATTATTTTTAATACTTGGAGCATCATTTTTATATAGTTATAGTATGACTATAAATGGTGGTTCAAACATACTTGTAGCTTCGGGGATTATATCAGTAGTTTTAGTTATAGTAACTATGATTAAACCTAAAATTGCAAAATATACAGCGATTATTTATGCAGCTGCTCAAGGTTTTTTACTTGGGGCTGTGTCAAATGTTATAAATGGAATATATCCTGGGATTGCAACACAAGCAATTTTCATAACTATAGTAGTTGCAATTGTTACGCTTTTAATTTATAGAAGTGCACCAAGTTTTGCAGCTAAAATAAGAAAAGTTGTATTTATAGGAATTATATCAGTTGTAGTAATACAATTACTTTCAATGGTTGGTGGGATATTTGGCATGTCATCACCTATATATGGTAATGGGAGCATAGGGATAGGGATAGGATTTAGTATTATAGTAATAATACTTGCAGCATTCTCGCTTATGACTGATTTTGATAATATAAGTAATGCAGTAAACTATGGAGCACCTAAGTATATGGAGTGGTTCTGTTCACTTGGACTTATGATTACACTTATCTGGTTATATACAGAGATATTAAATCTTTTATCAAAATTTGCATCAAGAGATTAATAAAAAGGTTCTACATTTATATGAATGTAGAACCTTTTTTGCTTAAAGATTACTATATGATGAAAAAGTAGCAATATAAAGGTATTAGCATAAGATAGTAGTGGAGAATAATATAGGAGATTTTAAAATGGGTAAATGTACACATTATTTTGGAAGTGGAAATACAGCGATTGGTTTTGTGAATTATTATGAAAGTATATTTCAAAATACTAAAAAAGCTTATTTTATAGTTGGAGGATCAAATAAATATAAAACAGATATCTTACAAAAGTTGGTAAAAAAATATGCTGATTTTTATAATATTGAAATAATAAATAGTAGTATAGATAAGAATGATATAGCAGCTATAAAAATTGTAGAACTTAATATTACAATAGTAAATGAAGATTTAATTTATGAAAAAAATATAGCAATAAATGATGCGAAAATTATAAAAGTTGATATATCAGGTGCAGTTGATAATAATGTTATAAGCAATAATTCAATATATTTAGAAGGGCTTCAAAAAAATATATTGAAAAATATGAATAATGCTTGTAAAAAATTTGCTAATTCGCTTATATATCATGAGAAAATTGAAGGGTATTATTATAAGTATATGAATTTTGAAAAAGCAAATAAATTTACAGATGAATTATGTGAGGAAATTATAAAAGATAAAGATAAAGATAAAGTAGCCACTACATATCATAGGTTTTTAGGTGCAGCAACATCAGAAGGTCCGATTGATTTTGTCCCAAATCTTACAGAGGGATTAAAAAAATATTATTTAAAGGGGCGTTCAGGAACAGGGAAATCTACAATAATAAAAAGTATAGCAAATAAAGCTAGTAGGAATGGTTTTGATATAGAAGTATATCATTGTGGATTTGATCCTAGAAGTTTAGATATGGTAATAATTAGAGAACTTAAAGTTGCTATATTTGACAGTACAAAACCACATGAATATTTTAAGACATCAGTAAACGATAAAGTAATAGACACTTATACAGAATTTTGTGAAAAAGATGTAGATAAACTATTTAAAATTGAAATAGATACTATAAGTGAGGAGGCTAAAAGATATAAACAAGAAGCAGTAGAACATTTGAAAAAAGTAATAGAGTATAAAGAAAAACATGATGATGTTTATGAGAGTGCACTTAATAAAAAGAAAGCTGATTTAATAATAAGAGGGAATTTATTTATAATATAGAAAAGTA
>NZ_CAMQRY010000080.1 GCF_947036855.1 uncultured Clostridium sp. | reverse complement strand
ATGTATATAAGTTATATGAAGAGTTAAAAGAATTAGATATAGAAACATGGATAAATAATGCAGGGTTCGGAGATAGATCAACAGTTGCAGAGCAAGATTTAGATAAAATACACAATATGCTTTCACTGAATATTGAAGCATTAACTGTATTATCAACTTTATATGTTAGAGATTATGAAAATATAGAGGGGACACAATTAATTAATATATCATCAGCAGGTGGTTATACAATGGTTGGAGATAATGTAACTTATTGTGCAACAAAGTTTTATGTTAGTGCATTTACAGAGGGACTTGCTAAAGAGCTTGAATTTAGAAGTTCAAAAATGAGAGCTAAAGTTTTAGCACCAGCAGCTACAGAAACAGAGTTTGCTATAAATGCTCTTGATACTAAAGAGTTTAGTTATAAAGAACATATGAAAAAATTCCACACAGCAAATGAAATGGCTAAATTCTTATTAGATTTATATGATAATGAGAAGGTTGTTGGAATAGTAAATGGATTAACTTATGAGTATAATCTAGTTGATCCAATGTTTAATCACGCAAGAAGATAATATAAAAGCCTATCTCAAAATTTTGAGATAGGCTTTTGGGTTTAAAATAATATGTGTGCGATAATCGCAATTATTGGAAGTGTTATTAGAGTTCTTTGTATGAAAATCAAGAACAACTCTTTTATACTTATAGGGATTGATGACCCAAGAAGTACACTACCAACTTCTGACATGTATATAAGTTGTGTTACTGAAACACAAGCTACTACAAATTTAGTGATATCTGCAATTCCATCTTGAGCTATTATAACTGAAGGTAGGAACATATCAGCAAATCCAACAAGAATAGTTCCTGCTGCCTCAGTTGCATGAGGAATTCTAAGAAGCCAGAATAATGGTATAAATGGGATTCCGAGTATTTTGAATAGTGGTGTGTATTCAGCAAGTATAAGAGCACAGCCACCCATTGCCATAACTACTGGAAGAACTCCAATCCACATATCTAAAACATTATGTATACCTTCAGATATTAGATGCTTAACTCCTTTGTTTTGGCTAGCTTTTTCTACAGCTAAGTGAACTCCATAAGTGAAAGAATTAAACCCCTCAGGAATAAGTTCTGTATTTTTATGTTCTACATCATTGTAGCATTTTTTTGATTTCTTTCTTAAAGGTCCGATTCTTGGAAGTATCATAGCAGCAACAATTCCTGCTATTGAAATTGTAACGTAGAAAGGTACAAACATATGCTGAAGTCCAACTTGTGATATGATAACAAAACTGAAAGTTATAGAAACTGCTGAGAATGCTGTACCAATTGTACAAGCTTCCTTTTCATTATAATAACCTTGCTCATATTGTCTTGAAGTAAGAAGAACCCCTATAGTTCCATCTCCAATCCATGATGTTATACAATCAACTGATGCACGCCCTGGAAGTCCAAATAAAGGTTTCATAACTTTAGTAAGTAATGAGCCACAAAATTCTAAAAGTCCAAAGTTTAAAAGTAGTGGAAGTAATAATCCTGCAAAAAGGAATACTCCAAATAATGTTGGCAGAAGTCCTGTAAGAACAAGTCCTGCTGTATTTTCGCTAATTATAAATTTAGGTCCAACCCCTAAAAGAGTTAAAATTGCGAATATTGATCCAACTAATCTAGCAACAAACCAAATTTTTGTTGTATTAAATAGTGAGAAAAGTGTTTTATTATTCACTATAAATTTAGGTTTAATAAAGATTGTGATTGCTGACATAACAGCTGTAAGTGTGATTATTGCTGTTAGAATAGTTGGAAGATAAGTCTCAAGTGCATTACTAACTAGTCCAGAAAAGAATGCAACTGGAATTGTAAGACCATCTTTTGTATTGATAGGAATCATAAATAATAAAACTCCTATTATTGATGGTATTGCAAACTTACAAATTTCTGATGCTTTATAAGTCTTCTTTTCTATTTTTTTTGAAACTTCTAGCATTAAAACCCCCCCTAAAATAATTTATTTTAATTTCTAAAATAATTATACATAAAAAAAAATATGCAATCAACACTAAATGCATAAAAATATACAAAATATGCATAAATATGCGTAAACTTTTGATGAATTTTAGTTCATAAAGGTAAAAAATAGAATTTTGTTCAATGGTAACTTAGGTTACCGACTTTATTTATAGGAGATGATAGTATAGATTATAGAGATAAGAAAGTTTACAAATTACAACGAATTTTAAGTTTAATTGTGCATAAAAGATGCAATTAAAGTGAGTTTATATAAATAGAAATTTAGAGGAGTGTTTTATATGAAAAAGAAAATGTTTTGTTTCCAATGTCAAGAGACAGCAGGGTGTACAGCATGTACAGTTCAAGGGGTTTGTGGAAAAAGTCCAGAGCTTGCTAAGTTACAGGATATGCTAGTTTATTTAACAAAGGGATTATGTGATGTTGCTGTTAGAGCTAAGGATGTCAATATAACAAATGAAGTTATAAATAAATATATAGTTGAATCTTTATTTACAACAATAACAAATGCAAACTTTGATAATGCAGTTTTTATTGAAAGAATTAAAGAAACTATAAGAACTCGAGAGCAGCTTAAGGCAGAAGTAGTAGCACTTGGTGGAAATCTTGAAAATCTTGTAGAAGCAGCTATTTGGACTGGTGAAACTAGAGCTGAGATTCTTGAAAAAGCTGAAACAGTTGGAGTTTTAGCAACAGAAAATGAAGATGTTAGAAGTTTAAGAGAACTTATAGTTTATGGTTCAAAAGGATTATGTGCATATTTAAAGCATGCTAGTGCACTTGGATATGAAGATGCAACAGTAAACTTTGAAATGCAAAAAATGCTTGTAGCAACATTTGATGATTCGCTTTCAGGAGAGACTTTAACAGGTATGGTTCTTGAAATGGGTAAACTAGGTGTTGATGGAATGGCTATACTTGATAAAGCTAATACAGAATCATATGGTAATCCAGAAATCACAAAGGTTAATATAGGAGTTAGAAATAATCCAGCTATATTAATTTCAGGACATGATTTAAAAGATATGGAGCAATTATTAAAGCAGACTGAGGGAACAGGAATAGATGTTTATACTCATAGTGAAATGCTTCCAGCTAACTACTATCCAGCATTTAAAAAATATAGTCATTTTGTAGGTAACTACGGAAATGCTTGGTGGAAACAAAAAGAAGAGTTTGAAAGTTTTAATGGACCAGTTCTTATGACAACAAACTGTATAGTTCCTCCAAAAGATAGTTATAAAGATAGAGTTTATACAACAGGAGCAGCTGGATATGAGGGGATGAAACATATATCAGCAGGTAAAGATGGGCTTAAAGATTTCTCAGTTCTTATAGAACATGCTAGAAAGTGTCAATCTCCAGTTGAGATAGAAAAAGGAGAAATCATTGGTGGATTTGCACATGCACAAGTTTTTGCTTTAGCAGATAAGGTTGTAGATGCAGTTAAATCAGGAGCTATTAAAAAATTCTTTGTTATGGCAGGGTGTGATGGTAGAGCTAAATCAAGAAATTATTATACAGACTTTGCAAGTTCACTTCCAATGGATACAATTATTTTAACAGCAGGTTGTGCTAAGTATAAATATAATAAATTAAATCTTGGAGATATCGGTGGAATACCAAGAGTTTTAGATGCAGGACAATGTAATGATTCATATTCATTAGTAATGATTGCTTTAAAACTTAAAGAAGTATTTGAACTTACAGATATTAATGAACTTCCAATAAGCTATAATATTGCTTGGTATGAGCAAAAAGCAGTAATAGTATTATTATCATTATTACATCTTGGAGTTAAAAATATTCACCTTGGACCAACACTTCCAGCATTCTTATCACCAAATGTTGCTAACGTTCTAGTTGAGAATTTTGGTATCTCTGGAATAACAAATGTTGAAGATGATATGGAAAAATTATTAAAATAAATTTTAATTATAGAGGCTGTTTTAATGTTTAACTTTGCTTAAACATTGAGATAGCCTTATTTTTTTGTGTTTAAAAAATGTGTTCAAAATAAATTCATAAATTTATACTAAATTAGTAAATAACTAGCTATATTTTTGTTGAATTAATATTAAAAAGGTGTTTTAAAAGGATAAATAAAAATAAAAGTAATATTAAATTTATCAAAGTATACTTTTATTACTAAAAAGTTGTAATATTTTTGTATTTAATTAAAATGTTTTTGATGCTAAAATACATTTACAATTGTTGAAAATGTATTCTCAATTAGAAAAAAGTTTTCAAATAGAAAATTTACTTTAGCATGCAATTAAGAAAAGTAAGTATAAAAATATATAGAATAGGAGTAACTTTTTAGTAGGTTAGAATATAAAATCTATATTCTAATTATTAAATGCTCCCTACATTCACAAAGAGTGTAGAGTGATAGATGTATCTATCCAAAACTCCTCTAATTGCTGGAAGTTCCTAAAGTCAATCAAACTACAAAGTGAGGGTGAAATATACCTTAGCTTGAATGTTACGAAAGTAGAAAGAATTGGTTGGATGGCATAAGGTTAAATCCTAAGTGCTAGATTACTTAATAAAATAATAGCTATATTTTACTAAGTAATTTTATAATGGATAATCAGCAGCGAAGCTCCGAATAGGAAAACGTTCAACGACTAGAGCGAAGGCTCGTACCCTAAAGCTAGGGGAAATGGGGAGCACCTAAATCATAGGTGGTGATATAGTCTGTGCTTATGTGAGAGCATAAGAAGTTCATTAGAGAACTGGTAGAAAAGTAGCGAGTTTTACTGAACAAAGTATGAGGATATGAAAATATCTTTATGACAGAAATATTTTATGGCTAGAAAGAAAAAAGAGTTTGATAAAAGAATTTTTAATAGAGTTTCTAAAAGCTTACATAATCACAGTTACTCTTCAGATGAACTTCTTTATGGTACGTTTGGAAGTTCAGAAAATGGATTAACAAGTGATATAGTAGCTCAAAATATTAAAAAGTATGGAAAGAATGAAACAAGTGGTAAAAAGCATAATCATCCAATAGTTCAGTTTTTCAATGCATTTATGAATGCCTTTGTTGCAGTACTTGTAGTTATTGGAATTATAACGTATTTAACTAGTATGTGCCCATTATTTGTACCAGCAGGGCAAAGGACTTATTCACAATTTATAATTATAGTTATATTAATACTAGCAAGTGGAACTATTACTTTTGTTCAAGAGTATAAGTCTGAAAAGGCAGCAAATGCCTTGCAAGGGCTTATAAAAACTACATGTTTAGTCAAAAGAAATGGAAATGATTTTGAAAGAATAAACATGGAAGATGTAGTAATGGGAGATATAGTAAAACTTACAACTGGTGATATAATTCCAGCAGATATTAAACTTATATCTGCAAAAGATTTTTTTGTTAGTCAGTCAGCTTTAACAGGAGAGTCAGAGCCTGTTGAAAAACATACAACAAATAAATCAGAGAGTACAGAAGTTGGTGAGTATACAAACTTATGTTTACTTGGAACGAGTGTTGTTAGTGGAAATGGAGTAGGAATTATTATTGGGACTGGATCAAATACTTATTTTGGTGCTATGCAAAGTTCACTTGATGAAGCTGATGAGAAAACAAGTTTTGAAAAGAGTGTTGATAATGTAGCAAGAATGCTACTTATATTTATGTTTATTATTGTTCCGTTAGTATTCTTCTTAGATTACTATCAAACAAGAAGTCTTATGACTTCACTATTATTTGCAGCTTCAACTGCGATAGGACTTATTCCTGTTATGCTTCCAACTATTGTCTCAGAAAACCTTGCAAAGGGTGCTGTTATGATGGCAAAGAAAAAAACTGTTGTTAAAAAGATTAGTGCAATACAAAATCTTGGTTCAATGGAAATTTTATGTACAGATAAAACTGGTACATTAACAGATGATAGAATTGTTGTAGAACAATATATGAATTTAGAAGGTATAGAAGATGATGAAGTTTTAAGATATGGATACTTAAATAGTTTCTTCCAATCAGGACTTCAGAATGTTATAGATAAAGCAATTATTGAAAAAGGTACAGAAAAAAACTTTACAGAGTTCAATGATAAAATTATAAGATATGATGATATTCCTTTTGATTTTACAAGAAGAAGAATGTCTGTTGTTATAAATGAGGGCAGTACAGGAAAGGCAGAACTTATAACAAAGGGTGCTTTAGAAGAAATGCTTATTGTATCAACTCATGCACAGATTAATGGTAAAATTGTTGAAATTACAAAAGAACTTGAAAGTAAAATACGTCATGAAGTTAAAAAGCTTAACTTACAAGGTATGAGAGTTATTGGAGTTTCAAGAAAAGGAAATCAAGAAACTGGTAGAGAGTTTGGAGTTTCTGATGAAAATAATATGATTCTTGTTGGATTTATAGGATTCCTTGATCCACCTAAAGAAAGTTCAGCAGATGCTATTAAAGCTCTAAATTATTATGGTGTAGAAGTTAAGGTTTTAACTGGAGATAATGAGATTGTTACGAAAAAAGTTTGTGAGCAAGTTGGTATAAAGGTTACTAATATTGTTTTAGGACCAGAAATAGAGAATATTTCTGATGATGAATTATTTAAACTTGCTATGAGAACCAATGTATTTGCAAAGCTTAATCCTCTTCAGAAAGCCAGAATAGTTAGAGTTCTTAAAAATGGAGATAAGATTGTTGGATTTATGGGAGATGGTATTAATGATGCCATTGCTTTAAAAGAATCTGATGTTGGAATTTCTGTTGATACAGCTGTAGATATAGCTAAAGAATCTGCTGATGTTATATTACTTGAAAAAGATTTAATGGTTCTTAAAGAGGGAATTATAGAAGGTAGAAAAATATTTGCTAATACTACTAAATATTTAAAGATAACAGCAAGTTCAAATTATGGAAATGCTATAAGTTGTCTTTTAGCAGGTATATTTATTCCTTTTGTACCAATGCTTCCTTTAGAACTTCTTATACAAAACTTAGTTTATGATATTACTCAGGTTGTAATACCTTGGGATAATGTTGATGAAGAGTTAATTTTAAGACCAAGAAAGTGGAATGCTAAAGACATTGGAAAGTTTATGATAGTCTTTGGACCAACAAATTCACTGTTTGATATTACTACATTTATTGTTATGTGGTTTATATACAGAGCACATGGTGCAACTGTATATAGCCAACATCTGTTCCAAACAGGTTGGTTTATGGAAGGATTCTTAACACAGGTTCTAGTTCTTTATATGCTAAGAACAGAGAAGATACCATTCCTTAAGAGTAATCCATCATGGCAACTTAATATTGCAATTGTAGTTTCTATTGTAATAGGTATGGCACTTCCATACACTGACATAGGACATGCAGTTGGAATGGTTTATATGGATCCGAAATACTTTATATTCTTAGCACTTGTAATAGTGTTCTATTTCATATTAAGTCAGGCTGTAAAAGTCCTTTATATGAAAAGATTTAAACGACTTTTATAAGGTAAGGAGTGTGAAATGTTATGGAGTTTTTTGGTAATATGCAGATACTTGGATACTGTTTAGGTATAGTAGCCTACTTAGTTCTTCCAGCTATCATTTTAATCAAGAAAGATTTATAAGTTAAAATATAAAAGCATATTTGTTTTTAAAATTAATATAACCATTATCTATGGCACTTGCATGATTTGTGGCATTTGCACTTATCAGCTTTTTCAAGATTTTCAAGACTAATATATATTTGCTTTGCAAGAGCTTCATAAACATGAGCCTCCTCGGGGCAATTACAATATATTTCTTGAGCGATTAAGTGACCAACATTTACGATTTCGTGTGTGCTTAAATTACTAAACATTCAAATTCCTCCATATTTCTTTTTTATAGTATATATTATTACTAATATCGCTTAAGTGTTAATGATTTTTAGAAATAACATTTAGAAAGTTTTTATATAAAATGGAACAATTTTTAAATATAGATTTTATTATGTATAATGAATATGGATATTAAACAAAGGAAAAATGGGGGCGAAATTTTTGAATAAAGCACTTAAAATTTTATTAAATAAAGTTATAAAAAATGACTATCTCAGATGTGAGATAGTCATTTTTTCTATATATTGAATGCGTGTATAAGTAGGTATAACAGGAATATTGCAGATACAACATAAGTTGGTATTGGAACCTGTTTTCCTTTCTTAACACAAATTTGTGTAATTGGATAAAGTATAAATCCAAATGCCATACCATCAACAATACTAAATGTTAGAGGTATTAAAGCAAGTAGTATAAATGCTGGGAATGACTCAGCGAAATCATCAAAGTTGATTTCTTTTATGTTAGACATCATAAGTGAACCAATTATTATTAAAATTGGTGCAATTGCAGCATTTGGTATTAGTGTTATTGTTGGAATACAAAATAGTGATAGTAATATGAAGAATGCAGCAACTACTGCTGTAAGTCCAGTTTTACCACCAGAAATTATTCCAGATTGTCCTTCAACAGTTGAAACTGATGGACTAGTACCGAAAATTCCACATGCAATAGTTGATAATGCAACAGCACTAAGTGCTTTTTTATTTTTATGTGGAGCATCAAGCATTCCGTTTACTTGAGCATGTAAAAGCCCAACATTTTCAAATACTAATACTAAAGTAAGTGAGAAAACTGCTATCCAAAAGTTTAAATCACCCATACCAGCAATATTAAATTTAAAAAATATTGTGTGGTAGTCTGCAAAACTTGGAATTGCAAATCCGGCTGTACTAAAGTTTGTATCACCAAGAATTATTGATAAAACTGTACCAAAGATGATTCCTATTAAGAAGTTACCTGGTACTTTTTTTATAAATAATATAACCATAAGAATTAAAGTTAGTACAAATACTAATATATGAGGTTGCCCAAGGCTACCCATTTTAAGTAATGTAGCTTTATCACCTATAACAAGTCCAGCTTTTTGAAGTCCAAGAAATGTTATAAATAATCCTATACCAACTGTAATAGCAGCTTTAAGTGAATGTGGAATTCCTTTATCAAGTAAATTTGATAAGGGAGTTAGAGCGATAATTGTAAATAATATTCCTGAAACAACAACCGCTGTTAAGGCTTGTTCAAAAGATAGTCCCATAGTTTGCACTATAGTATATGTAAATAAAGCATTGATTCCCATTCCTGGCATAATAACTAATGGGGCATTACTCATAAATGCAACAAGTAAACATCCTGTTACAGAAGCTAAGACTGTTGCTATGATTAGGGGCTGCATCCCTTTTCCTCCATCACTTAATATACTAGCATTAACTACAACAATATAAACTGCTGCAAAGAAAGATGTTAAACCAGCCATAAGCTCAATTTTAACATTTGTGTTATGTTCCTCTAATTTGAAAATTCTTTTCATTTGTTCATCTCCGTTAATCTGTATCCCTCACCCACCCATATTATAAAAATAATACTTCATTATTATAGCAGAGCTAATAAGTGTATAACAATAAAGATTCAAAATTTATGAAAAAAGCTTAGGATATAGAGTTAATAAATGTATTTAAATATAATTATTGGGTTAATATATGCTGTATTATAGAATTGATGGATTAAAAAGGATGTATATTTAATTTAAAAAAGTTGAATGTAATTGATTTGTATTTTATTATAATAAAAAATAATATTAAAGAATGATAAAATATAGAAAAGATTAGTGATGAAATATAGGAGAATATTATGAAGAAATATGTTTTGATAACAGGAGCTACAAGTGGTATTGGATATTCATTTGCAAAAATATTTGCAAAAGAGAAATACAATATTATTCTTGCTGGTAGAAATAGAAAAAAACTTGAAGAAATTAAGAGAGATTTTAATGATATATATAATGTAGAAGTTTTTATAGAGTGTGCAGATTTTTCAGTGAGAGAAGATATAGAAAATCTGTGGATAAGTATTGAGAGGAAATATCCACAAATTGATATACTTATAAACAATGCTGGAGTTGGATATAATGGTGAATTTTCAGATATTAATTTTGACGCACATGAATTTACTATGGAGGTAAATATGAGGGCGGTAACAAGACTTTCATATTTAGCTATTAATCATATGAAAAAAAATAGTAGTGGAAAAATATTAAATGTAGCATCAACAGGTTCATTTCAAGCAGGACCAATGATAGGCGTTTATTATGCAAGTAAGGCTTATGTATTATCACTATCTGTTGCATTAAGAGAAGAAGTTTCAGACTATAATATAGAAGTTGTAGCTTTATGTCCTGGTGCAACAAAAACTGAGTTTTGTAAGAAAGCTGGTAAAGAAGATTTGAGTGTAGCTATGAGTTCAGATGATGTTGCAAAAATAGGGTATAAAGGACTTATGAAAAATAAGGCTATAATTGTTCCAGGGACTATGAATAAGCTTGCTATTTTAATATCTAAATTTATGCCATATATTTTTATGGCAAGAATGGTTAAAAAAATTCAAACTAAAGTTGTAAAAAGATAAAAGATAAAAGGGAAAAGTCTAAAAAAATTAGACTTCTCCTTTTTATCTTAAAGTTTTAAGAATACATTTTTTATAAGCTTTTTAGTGAAAGGTGTAAGCATTTCTTTTGATTTGATTATTGATAATTCTTTTAAAATATCACCTCTCATAGGGTAAGGAATTATAAGATTCATAAATTCAGTTATTTTTAGTTTTCTTTGTATAAGTAAGCTAAAAGAATGAAGAAGTTCAGAAGCATCGTCACTTACGATAGTAGCACCTAAAACTCTGCCTTTATTATCTAAAATGACCTTTATGAATCCATCTTCATTTTCAATCATAAATCTATCATTACCCTTAAAATCTAAAACTATTTTACTTCCAAAAACACCTTGCTTTTTAGCCATTTCTTCTGTTAAGCCAGTATGTGCAACTGATGGAGAAGTGAAAGTTGTCCAAGCAACTTTAGTGTAGTCAGCTTTATATGGGAATTTAAAAATAGAGTTTCTTATAACAATCCCAGCTTCATAACCTGCCATGTGAGTGAATCCAAAGTTACCACTTATATCACCACAGGCATAGATGTTTTTTATATTAGTCCTCATTTTTAAATCGGTACTTATGTAACCTCGTTTATTTGTTAGGATACCTACTTTTTCAAGTCCGAGTCCCTCAATATTAGGAGCTCTACCTGTTGAAATTAAAATATTATCTACTTCGACTACTGATGTTTTACCATCTTTTGAAACAATAACTTCTACTTTATCATTCATTTTTGATATTTTTAAAATTTGAGTATCCATATGGAAAATTAAATCTTCATTAAGTTTATCAAGCATAAAAGGTCCAACTTCCTCATCATCATTTAAAAATATTTTATCAGTTCTATTCATAATATGAACTTCAGAACCTAAATTTGAAAAGCCTTGCCCAAGTTCAAGACCAATAGGTCCAGCACCGATAACCATCAATTTTTTAGGTAGTACATCAAGTTCAAATACATTTTCAGAAGTTAGATAGTCTATATCTTCTAGACCATCAATAGAGGGTATAAAAGGTCTAGATCCTGTAGCTATGACAATATTTTTACCACTATAAGTTGAATTATTTATAGTAACTTCGTGTTCTGAAAGAAGAGTGGCATCTCCAAATAAAACTTTTACTCCAATTTTTTCATATTTACTTTTAGAATCTTTAGGTTCAATTTTCCCAATTGAGGCTCTAACATAGTCCATAACAGTTTTTAGGTCTGGTGTTTCAGATTTAATATTTATTCCAAATTTATTTAAGTTATTGCTATGTTTAATGCCATGAGAAAGTTTAAGTAACGCTTTACTAGGGACACACCCAGTATTAAGGCAATCACCACCCATTTTATGTTTTTCAATAAGTAGAACTTTAGCACCAAGTCCAGTAG
>NZ_CAMQRY010000079.1 GCF_947036855.1 uncultured Clostridium sp. | reverse complement strand
ATAAGAAAGTTTTAGTTTTAGGGCATGGAGAGAATATTTATATACCATCAAGAGTTGCTTCATATATAAAGGGGGATGTTAAGTTTAAAACAACAACAAGAAGTCCTATATATTGTAAAGAGGAAGATGGCTATCCTATAAAAGAAAAACATGCTTTTTATGATAGAGGTGTAAAATATTACTTCTATAATAAAGCAGAGATAGAAAGTATATATGATAAGGTAGTATTTTTAACAGAAACAGATTTAAATATTAAGCTTACTGATAATATAGAAATATTTAAGCTATAAGGGGTGTTTAATTTGAAACTTATAAAAGGAAGTTATTTAAATGATTGTGAGTTTTTACTTAAAGACTTAACAGGGATAATAAAAGAGATTAGTGTAAAAGAAAAAGAAGAATATATAAAACAAGGAATAAGTTATTCTAATTTTATATCTAAGGAAGAAAATCCAGATAGTGACATAGAAAAATTATTTTTTGAGATGATTAGTGAATATGGAGATGAAATAGCTAAATATGTAGGTGTTTTAGCAGAACATATTTATAAAGTGAAAAGTGAAAATTTAGTTATAGTATCATTAGCTAGAGCTGGAACACCTTATGGGATACTAATTAAAAGATATTTAAAGTTTAAATATGATATAGATATAAAGCATTATAGTGTTTCTATAATAAGAGGAATAGGAATAGATTTGAATGCAATGAAATATATTTTAGATAAAAATAAAAATGGAAATATACAATTTGTTGATGGTTGGACAGGGAAAGGTTCAATTACAACAGAACTTCAAAGGTCTATATCTATGTTTAATGAAATGTATAAAGTTAATATTGATCCATCCCTAGCTGTTATAGCAGATCCTGCAAAGTTATGTGAGGTTTATGGAACAAGAGATGATATAGCAGTAGCAAACTCGGTGTTAAATTCAACTGTTAGTGGACTTATAAGTAGAACTATTTTAAATGATAAATATATAGGGAAAGATGATTTTCATGGAGCTATAAATATAAATTATTTAGAAGACAAGGATTACTCACAAATGTATATTGATAAAATAAGCAGTAGATTTTCAAATGATGTAAAAGTTGGAAAGTTAGAAAGCATAGATTTAGATTATGCAAATAATATTGTAAGTGATATAAAAGAAATATATGGAACTCATGATATAAATAAAATAAAACTTAGTATCGGTGAAGCTAGCAGGGTTCTTTTAAGAAGAAAAGCAAAAGTTATATTACTGAAAGATAAAAATGATAAGAGTGTAAAGCAATTAGTTATGTTAGCAGAGCAAAAAGGTGTAAGAATTGAAGAATATAAAAATTCAGAATATAAAGCAATAGCGATAATAGAATAGGGGACAGGCATTATGAATAAACTACATTTCATAACAGATTTAGATAGAACCATAATACATGCTAAAAATAAAGGGTTTAAGTGTGTAGAATATATGGGCGATAGAGAAATAACATATATGACTGATGAAAGCTATAATGGTTTTTTAGAACTTTTAAAAGAAGAGGAATTTGAATTTATACCTTGTACAATGAGAAATATAAAGCAAACACTTAGAGTTGATTTTATTAAAGAATATAACCCTCGTGTTATGATTTGTACAAATGGAGCTCAAATTTATATTAATGGAGAGCTAGATTTAATTTGGAATGAAAAGATTAAGTCGTTAATAGATTTTAATGAAGTAGAAAAACAAATTGATTATATAAAAGGTATGAATCTTATTTATCAAGAAGTTAGAAATATAGAGGGATTTTATGTAACTGTAAAATGTAGCACAAAAGAAGAAGCTAAAGTTTGTTTTGATGTTTTAAAAGATAAATTTAAGGCGAGTATTAATATTATGCATATAGGAGTTAAAGTTTTCATTATAGATGAGAAAATAGATAAAATATATGCAGTAGATTATTTAACTAATAAATTTAGTATTAAGAATCTTTACACAGCCGGAGATAGTGCAGTTGACATAGAATTTACTAAAAGAGGTAAAGCAGTGCTACCTAAACATTCAAGCTTTAGACATGAAAGTGCCACAGTAACTAGCAAAGAAGGAATTTATTCAACAGAAGATTTGATAAATTATCTAAAAAAAGAGCTTATTTATTATAAATTAACAAATAGATAATAAAAAAAATGTAATTATAAGTGGTATAATAGAAATAGACTAAAGGTTGTGTTAAGGAGGAGAAAGAATAATTGGAACTTATGAGTTTAACACATACTATATTTAGAAAAAACTATGAGAGAGAAAGCAATTATGCTGACTTTAAATCGTGTTTTTATAGATTTATAGGTGTAAAAGAAGAAAATAATTATGACAATGTAATAAAAACTTTACAAGTAAGATGTAGTGAAAATGAAAATGTATGTCTTGTTTTTGATAACGATTTGCCAATGCAAGGTGAAATGGAATTGATGCAATATATATATAATGAACTTGGAAATATGAATATATATAATCTTTCCTCTGAAGATATAACGATAATAGATAATATAGAACAAAATGCGAAGTTTTTAAATGCATTAGAATATGCAGTTAATTTAGCACTTAAAAAAGAAAGCTTTTTTAATGATAGTGTGAGAAATAACTTTATAACAAAGCTTATAGTATGGGCTTATAGTTATCTTAGGGATATAGACTATGGTAGTGAAATAAATGCTAAATGTATATATTATGGTAATATAGATAAACATGCAGTTTACTTTTTAATTATGTTATATAAAATGGGATTTGATGTTGTTTATATTAATCCATTAAAGGAAGAGTATTTTACAGAACTTGATATAGATAATTTAAGTATATGTGAAAAATATATGGGGATTTTAAATATTGAAAGTTTTGAGAGAAGAGCAAGTAATGGGAAAGCAATTGATAATGTTGAGAGTATAACAAAGCAAATTCAAAGAGATGTTCAAAGTCAACTCTTTGATGGAACCGGTTTATTTATGCCATGGCAGTTTAGAGATGGTAACACAAAAAGTATACTTATTGATGGAATAACAGATGATATGTATAGTTACTGGAATGAGGATGCTAAAGTAAGACCAGGATTTAAGGTTAAGGGTAAAGTTGTAACAGTACCATGTATGTTTAAAAAGGTAGATGGTGTATATAGAGATATGATGGAGTATCAAAAGCTTATATCATGTTGTAGTAAGTCAAGAAATACACTTTTCTTTAATAGTGGATTTTTATCAGATGAAACAAAAGTAAATCAAGAAATGTATGAGCTTATGTTTTGCCAATTAAGTGATGGAAGTTTTGATATAAATGAAATTAAAAAAACTTCAATATATAAATTTGGGAACTATAGTGAAGATGTTCAGAATTTACTTTTAAATAAATTTAATGAAGCAATTTCAGGTAAAACTGTATATTCAAAAGAATTAGACAAAGAAACAAGGATTAAGCTTTTAATGTTAATTTTAACATTAAATGAGCAGATTGTCAGACTTGTAGATAATTTTGACTTTACAGCAGCAATTCCAAAGATAACAATATTCTTAAATAATGAAGATAGAATAACAGATAATATATTAATGCTTCTTGGATACCTTTATACAATAGGTATGGACATAGTTATTTTTAATCCAGCAGGAACTCTGAATATAACAGGAATATTAAATAATAATATAGTTAATATAGATAGACTTGAAACTATGGATTATAAAGCAAGTTACAGAAAGATAATGAGTTTAAAAAGTGGGTTTTTCTCAAAGTTTTTAAAATAAGTAGATAATTTTAGGAGGTATGTATATATGATCAATTTAGGTAAGGGAAATGAAGAAGAAAATAATAATTCGGTAGATGTGGAATTTCAAAATGCACCATCACCTGAAGAAATGCAAAATATGAATAATATGAATCATCAAATGATGAGTAGTCAAGGGTTTGATATGAATCAGGGACAGGGAATGGAACATAATCAAGGGTATCAAAATTCAATGGATATGAATTCTCAAAATAATGGAATGCAAGGACAAAATCAGTATAATAACCAAAATCAAGGACAACAAAATAACCAAATGGGTGGATATAATCAAGGACAACAAGGGTATAATCAAGCTCAACAAATGAATCAGGGATATGGACAACAAAATAACCAAGGTTATGGTCAGCAAAACAATCAAATGGGATATAACCAAAATCAAGGGCAACAAAATAATCAAATGGGTGGATATAACCAAGGGCAACAAAATAATCAAGGGTATGGTCAGCAAAATAACCAAGGTTATGGGCAACAACAAGGGCATGATCAGCAAATGCAGCAGCAACCACAACAAAGTTATGGTCAGCAAAACAGTCAAGGGTATGCAGACGCAAGCCAGAGCGGAATGAATCAGTATGGTCAGAGTACAGGTGGAGCTTTAGCACCAGCCGGTGGTGAAATGAGTATGGAACAAGTAACGAGTGAGGTTACTGAGTATAAGCAAAGACTTAGAGGAATGAGAGAAGTTCAAGCCTTAACAAGTGAAGTTGATATACACAATACAAATTCAATAATAAATTTTGGTCAAAAAGCTAGTGATAATATATCAAAAATATCAGATGAACTTTTAAATTCAATGAAGGCTGTTAAAGCAGAAGAGGCAAGTGAAATGCTTGTAGGTCTTACAAAAATAATGGATAAATTTGATGTTAAAGAACTTGAAAAAGGTAAGTCAGAATCAAAGTTTGCAAAATTATTTAATAAACTTGGAGATTCTGTTGCTAAATTATTCCAAAAATATGATAGCATGGGATTTGAAGTTCAAAAAGTATATGTTCTTTTAAAGAAATATGAAAATGACATAAAAGAAGCAAATGGACATTTAAAAAGATTATATGATGGAAATCTTGAGTATTACAGAATACTTGAAAAATATATAGTTGCTGGTGAAATGGCAGTTGAAGAAATTGATATGTATCTTGAACAAATACCTAATGATACAAGTCTAAATCCAGAAGAAAAACAAATGATGCTTCAAAAACTTGAAATAAGTAAGGATATGTTATCTCAAAGAGTTTATGACCTTCAAATAGCTGAGAATGTTGCTATTCAAGCAGCACCTATGATTCAGACTATTCAAATGTCAAACTTTAATCTTATGAGAAAAATAAATTCATCATTTATAGTAACACTTCCTATATTTAAGCAATGTTTAGCACAAGCTATAATCTTAAAAAGACAAGATATTCAAGCTAAGTCAATTAAGCAGCTTGATGATAAGACAAATGAACTTATACTAAGAAATGCATCAAATACAGCAAGACAATCAGTTGAAATTGCAAAAATGTCATCAGGAAGTTCTGTTCAGATAGAAACTCTTCAAAAATCATTTGAAACAATAATGAAAGGTATTGAAGATACAAAAGCTATACAAGCTGCGAATAGACAGCAAAGAACAGAAAACTCACATCAACTTGAGAGTATTAAAGCTAATATGAAAAAGCATATAGCGGAATCTTAAGAAATAAATAATAAATTTGACAGATATTGTTCTTTTATGGAATAATTTATTGTGATATACTCATTAAAATAGATTAGGAGGAATGTAAAATGGGAATTAATTTAGGTAGTATGATAGGTGGTTCATCAAATGGTGGAAACTCTTCAAATAATGTTAATGCGTTAAATCTTAAAAAGAATGATGTTTTAAATTTAACTAAAAAAAATCCAGGGTTAACTAATATTATTTTAGGTGCTGGTTGGGATGTAGCCAACAATGGTTTTGATTTTGACTTAGATATTGCAGCATTTCTTTTAAATGCAAATGGAAAAGCAGCACATATTCCAGATGACATTATATTCTTTAATCATATGAGTGCACAGGGGATAGCTCTTGAGGGAGATAATAGAACTGGTGCTGGAGATGGTGATGATGAAAGAATACAAATAGATTTATCATTAATAAGATCAGATATACAAAAAATTATATTTGTAGTTACTATTCATGAAGCACAAAGTAAAAGACAAACATTTGGAATGGTAGAAAATTCATATGTTAGATTACTTGATGCTAAGAATAATGAAAGAGAAGTTTGTAAGTTTAATTTAAAAGAAAATGGTTCAACAGCTACTGCGGTTGTCTTTGCAGAAATAAGCAGGGATGGATATGAGTGGCAGTTTAAAGCAATTGGTGAGGGTAAAATAGCAGATTTAAATGGAATACTTGGTCTGTATATGTAATTAATTTATAATTAAAGGATGTGTATGTTATGTTAAACCTTAAAAAGAATGATGTGTTAGATTTAACTAAAAAGAATCCGGGATTAACAAGTTTAATGCTTGGAGCGGGTTGGGATGTTGTGAAAAAAGGATTTTTCAGTTTCCAAGCTGATTATGATTTAGACTTAATGGCATTACTTCTTGATAAAAATGGTAGAGTTACTGGTAAAAGTTCACTAATATATTATGGAAACCAAAGAGGTACAGGGATATACCTTCATGGAGATAATAGAACAGGAGAGGGTGAAGGTGATGATGAAAAAATTTCAGTATCACTTGATAAAGTTCCAAATGAGTGCTCAAAAATAATATTTGCAGTTACTATATATCAAGCTAAATCAAGAAAACAGAGCTTTGCAAAAGTTAGAAATGCTTATGTAAGACTTTTAGATGAAGGTCAAAATAGTAGAGAAATCTGTAAATTTAACTTAACTGATGATGGTGGAGAAAACACTGCAATAGTATTTGCAGAACTTGTCCGTGATGGAGCAGAATGGCAGTTTAAAGCTATAGGGAAACTTATGGATGCTAGTATACAAACTTTATTTGAAAGTTACAAATAATATAAAGAGGTGTTTTTAGATGGCAATTAATTTAGGTGGGAACTTTGGGAATATGCAAAATAATAATCCAGTTCCAGCAAATTCAGGATTAACTTTAAATCTTAAGAAAAATGATGTTTTAGATTTAACAAAAAGAAATCCAGGACTTAAAAAAGTAATTCTTGGAGCAGGTTGGGATATAGCAGTTGGAGGATCAGATTTTGATTTAGATATTGCAGCATTTTTACTTGATGCAAATAATAAATTTAATGATATATCTAATGTAATATTCTTTAATAATAAAGCAGGTCAAGGAATTACACTTGGAGATGATAATAGAACTGGTGCTGGAGATGGTGATGATGAGAGAATGTCTTTAGACTTATCTGCTATAAACCCATCAATACAAAAAATTATCTTCTTAGTTACAATTCATGGAGCTAGAGAGAAAAGACAAACATTTGGAATGATAAACAATTCATATGTAAGACTTTTAGATGAAGCTCAAAATGAAAAAGAATTATGTAGATTTGATTTAAAAGAAAATGGATCAACAGCTACAACAGTTATATTCTCAGAGTTATATAGACAAGGGGCTGAGTGGCAGTTTAAAGCTTTAGGAGAAGGTAAAATAGGCGATTTAAATGAAGTTTTAGCAACATATCAATAAGAGTAAAAAATATGTGAGATGAAAGTTTCACATATTGTTTTATAAATAATTAAGTTAGGGGTAAATTATGTTCAATGGATTGAAAAAAGATCAAGTCGACAAAAATAGAGAAAAGTATGGAGATAATATAATTCATGAAGCTCCACCAGAAACATTTTTTAGTAAGTTTAAAGAAGCTTTTGGGGATCCAATGATAAAACTTCTTATAGCAATAGCTGTTATTCTTTTCATTATGTCTTTGTTTGGATATGCAGAGCTTGGAGAAATTGTGGGGATTGTTATAGCCGTATTACTTGTTACGGTTATTTCAGCTAAAACAGAAGTTGCATCGGATAATGAATATAGAAAGCTTAAAGCCGGTGCTGAAAAAGATAGATGTAAAGTCTATAGAGATGGAAAAGCAATTGAAATTGTAATAGATGAGGTAGTTGCAGGTGATTATATAATTCTTCAATCAGGAGATAAAATTCCAGCAGATGGTATTTTAATTGATGGAGCTATCAGTGTTGATAACTCAGCATTAAATGGTGAAGCTGAAGAATGTAAGAAGAAAGCTAGTGAAACTTATACGGAAGCTGATATTGAAAAAGAGATTAAGTTAACAGGTGATACATTTGTTGATAAGTCATCTTTATTTAGAGGTTCGGTTGTAGTTGCTGGAACAGGTATTTTAGCGGTAACTAAAGTTGGAATGAAAACTATCATGGGTTCAATGGCTGAAGATATGGCTGATGAGAACGTAGATAGTCCGCTTAAAATTAAACTTACAGATCTTGCAGATAAAATATCTAAATTTGGATATATTGGTGCAACAGTAATTGGTGTAGCCTTTATGGTTCATAAAGTTTTAGTTGCAGGAAGTCTTAATGCTTATATAGCTATAGGTTATATGGAGATTTTAAGAGATGTACTTGATGCATTAATGCTTGCGGTTGTTATAGTAGTTATGGCAGTTCCAGAGGGATTACCTCTTATGATTGCTATAGTTCTTATGAAAAATACAGCAAAAATGCTTAAGATGAATGTATTAGTTAGAAAGCCTATCGGAATTGAAACTGCTGGTTCATTAAATATTTTATTTAGTGATAAAACAGGTACAATTACAAAAGGTAAACTTGAAGTTGTAGAATTCTTTGATGGTGATATTAAAGATGCTTATGTAACTAGTGAAAATACTAAAGAAATAATGTCTTTATGTATAGCTAAAAATACAGATGCTATGTTTGATGCAAGTGGAAAAGTTATTGGTGGAAATGCTACTGATAAAGCACTTCTTAATTTCTTAACACAAGCACAAGTTGAAAAATATACAGATGTTAAAGTTGATAAAGTTCAACAGTTTAACTCAACAAATAAATATTCAGCATCAGAGATGCATGGTAAAACAGTATATAAAGGAGCTCCTGAAAGGTTGCTTTCTAAAGCTACAAAATATATAAATGCAGATGGTGATGTTGTTCCAATAGACCTTGATAAAATAAATGCAAAGATTGATATTCTTGCAGTAAAAGCTATGAGAGTTCTTGCATTTGGATATTGTGATGAATCTCTTGTAGAAAATGAACTTCCAAATGAATTGGTAATTGTTGGTTTTGTTGGGATTAGAGATGATGTTAGACCAGAAGCTAAAATAGCGATAGAAGATGTTAAAAATGCTGGAGTTCAAGTTGTTATGATTACTGGAGATAGAAAGGAAACAGCAGTGGCTATTGCTAAAGACTGTGGACTTATTCAGGAAAGTACTGATATAGCTCTTACATCAGATGAACTTAATAAGATGTCAGATGATGATGTTAAAAAGATTATTCCGAATCTTAGAGTTATAGCAAGAGCACTTCCAACAGATAAATCAAGAATGGTTAAATTATCACAAGAGTTAAATCTTGTTTGTGGTATGACTGGTGATGGAGTTAATGATGCACCAGCACTTAAGAGAGCAGATGTTGGATTTGCAATGGGTTCTGGTACAGATGTAGCAAAAGAAGTTGCAGATATAGTTATTCTTGATGATAACTTTAAATCAATAGAAAATGCTATCTTATATGGAAGAACTATTTATAATAATATACTTAAATTTATTAAGTTCCAATTAACTATAAATGTGGCAGCTGTTGCAGTTTCAGCAATAGCACCATTCTTAAATCTTGATCAACCACTTAGTATTACACATATACTTTGGATTAACCTTATAATGGATGGTCTTGGTGCTTTAGCGCTTGGTTCTGAGCCTGCACTTCAAAAGTATATGAAGGAAAGACCAAAATCAAGAAATCAAAGTATTGTTACTAAAGCAATGATGGGTCAGGTTCTATTTGTAGGAGCTTGGATTACAATATTAAGTTTTGTATTCTTAAAAGTAGATTACTTTGTTAAACCATTTATGAATGGTGATGTTCTTAACATTACAATGCAAACTACAGCCTATTTCTCTATGTTTGTACTTGCAGCAGTATTTAATGGATTTAATGTAAGAAGTGGAAGTCTTAATATATTTGAAAATATTAAAGAAAATCCTGGCTTTATGAAAGTAATGGGAATAATAGTAATAGTTCAAATAGCATTAACATTTGTTGGTGGAGAATTATTTGACTGTACACCAATATCACTTATGAATTGGGTTATAGTAGTATTATTTGCGATAACAGTAATACCTATAGACCTTCTTAGAAAAGCTATCTTTACTAAGAAAGAAGATAAAGAAGCAAATGTTATAAGAAAATAATAAAAATAAAAACCATCTTGAAATTTTCAAGATGGTTTTTGCTATATAAATATTTATTTACCATTATTAAAAGTTACAGTACCATCAAGGTTATAGTAAGCACCTACAACATCAACTTTACCATCTTTGATTTTTTCTTGTATAACAGGGTCAGCTTTTATAATTTCAACCATTCTTGTTATATTAGTATTTATAGCATCGTTAATTGTTCCTTTAGGATTTATTGAAGGTTTAATTTCATCTATAACTGCTTGCAGATTTCCTTCAACTTTTTCACCTTTAACTACAACATCATAAGTTGCTGTTACAGCACCACAATTTTGATGTCCCATTACAACTACAAGAGGGCATTGAAGGTGGTTAACAGCATATTCTATAGAACCAAGTGCATCTCTATCAACTATATTACCTGCAAGTCTTACATCAAATAATTCCCCAAGTCCTGCATTAAAAACAAGTGAAGGTGTTACTCTTGAATCAGAGCATGATACAAGTGTTGCATATGGATGTTGACCATTTTTTAAAAGATTTCTTCTTTCAGAGTTTATATTAATAAGTTCTGAATCATTTTGAACAAATCTTTTATTTCCTTCTTTAAGTAGGTTTATAGCTTGAGTAGAGTTTGTAACAGTTGTATCTACAACTATATTTTTGCTAATGTTATTTGTTATTGCTGGTGGTGTTGGTATAGTTGGTTTTGGAACTACTTTTTGTGAACAACCTGCCATTCCAAGACATGTGATTAAAGTTAATCCAATAGCTAATTTTTTCATTTGTGTGCCTCCTAGAATTTAATATTATATAGTTAGTAATAACCAATAGTCCTTAAGTTTATTCTTAAAATGAATTTAAAAGTATTTTATAGTATAATAGAGTAGTTATTGAAGAGAAGTTTACTTAGTTTCTAAGATTAAGTTTAATTGTATAGGAAGATTTACATAATTTTGTTTAGAAAAGGAGAGTTTTAAAATGGCAAAAGTTATAGTTATAGGGGCAGGTCCTGCTGGAATAATGGCATCACTTAGTGCAGCTAAAAATAATGAGGTTATATTAGTTGATAGAAATGAGAAAATAGGTAGAAAACTTAAATTAACTGGTGGGGGAAGATGTAATATTACTAATAATAGAGATATTGAAGATTTCTTTCCAAAGGTAGTTACTAATAGTAAGTTTTTATATAGTGCATTTTATACATTTTCAAATTTAGATTTACTTAATTATTTTACAGATAAAGGTCTTGAATATAAGGTAGAATATGATCAAAAAGTATTTACTAAAAGTGATACTGCTGATGAGGTTATAGAACTTTTTGAAAGAGATTTAGAGGCAAATAAGATTGATGTTAGATATAGAAGTTCTGTTTCAGACTTAATAGTTAAAGATGGAGTTATCAAGGGTGTTAAGCTTGAGAGTGGCAAAATCATAGAAGGTGATAAAGTTATTATCACAACAGGTGGTAAAAGTCACCCTAACACAGGTTCTGATGGTTCTATGCAACTTATATTAGAAAAGCATGGTCATAGTATAAAAGAGCTTCATGCAGCACTTATTCCTCTTGTAATAAAGGAAGAGTTTGTTAAGAATTTAAAAGGTGTAGCAATGAAGGAAGCTGTGATAACAGCAAAGGTTGGTAAGAGAAAGTATAGTCAAACTGGTGATATGCTATTTACACACTTTGGAGTTACAGGTCCAGGGATTCTTAAGATATCATCTTATGTAAATAAGGCATTATTAAAAGGTGAAGAAGTAGAAATAACTTTAGATTTCCTAAGTGATATGAGTAAAGAAGAAGTAGCAAAGGTTATAAAAAGTAACCCTAGTAAGAATATTATAAATAATATGAAGGGGCTTTTGGCTCAAAACTTTATAAAAGAAGTTTTAACTTTAACAGATACTTTAGAAACTAAACCTACAGAACTTAA
>NZ_CAMQRY010000078.1 GCF_947036855.1 uncultured Clostridium sp. | reverse complement strand
TGCTGGTTTACTTAATTTCATCTGTTTAATTTTCAAAGACCTTATCGCCTTGTTTCAGACAACTTATTTATAATACCAAATTAAAATTCAAATGTCAACAACATTTTTTAATTTAATTTTAGTAATTTGTTTGCTGTGTTTATTTCACACTTGCTTACATATGGAATTATATCATCTTTATAAGCTTAAACTTTATTTAATAAATTGCTTTTTGGCCATTTCTACTTTTTTTCTCTAAAATTCTTTTAGTTACGTCTTATTTCAATATATGACACACAAGGTTTAGTTTCTTAATTATATTCAGAAATATCACTATATCATATCTATTTTTAGTAGATTCCTCTTCTTATTTACTCATTATATTCTTCTTTTAATCGCTTATATTTTTTCTCGACAAATAAAAAAAGTTATTTCAAAGCATATAGCTCATGAAATAACTTTTTTCTTCATCTATTTAAATTACATAAATATTGTTGCTCCTGGTCCTAATGGTAATTTTAATGTCATCCATACAATTAATAATACTGACCAACTTATTAAGAATGCTACTGAGTATGGTACCATTGTTGATATCATTGTACCAATTCCTGATTCTTTATCATACTTTTCACTAAATGATACTATAAGTGCAAAGTATGTCATAAGTGGAGAAATTATATTTGTTGATGAATCTCCTATTCTATATGCCATCTGTGTAAATTCTGGTGCAAATCCCATTCCCATTAACATAGGAATAAAGATTGGTGCCATAATTGCCCACTTTGCTGATGCTGAACCCATGAATAAGTTTATAAATGCTGTGACTAATATAAATCCTAATATTAATGGTACACCTTCAATATTAGCTCCTTTTAAGAAATCTGCACCTTTAACTGCTATTACAGTTCCAACATTTGATTGTGAGAAATACTTTACAAACTGTGCTGCAAAGAATACAAGAACTATATATCCGCCCATTGTAGACATTGTTTTACTCATCTCTTTTATTATATCTTTATCATTCTTTATACTTCCTGCACCTATTCCATAAGCAACACCTAGTACTAAGAATATTATTGCTATTATAATAACTATTGAATTCATAAATGGTGATTTTTCTATAAGTGATCCTGTTTCTGCATTTCTTAATAATGCATTTTGAGGTATTGTAGTGATTCCTAAAATAATAGCTACTACTATACTAGCAAATCCTGTATACTTAAGACCTTTCTTTTCTGTAGTTGTAAGTTCTACACTTGTTTTAGTATCAGAACTTCCTTTATACTCACCAAGTCTTGGTTCAACAATCTTCTCTGTTACTATAGTTCCTACTATTGCAATTAATATTGTTGATACTACTAAGAAGTACCAGTTATCAGCTATTCCAACACTTGCTGAAGCATCACTAATTTTTGCTGCTTCTGTTGATATTCCTGCTAATAATGCATCTGTTGGTCCAAATATTATGTTTGCACTAAATCCACCTGATACTCCAGCAAATGCTGCTGCAAGTCCAGCCATCGGATGTCTTCCCATACTTAAGAATACAATTGCTCCAAGTGGTATTAATACAACATATCCAGCATCTGAAGCTATATTTGATATTACTCCAGCTAAAACTACTACTACTGTAATTAATGTTTTAGGAGTACTTAACACTAATTTTCTAAGAGCTGTTCCAATTAATCCAGTTCCTTCAGCTACACCAACACCTAGCATTGCTACTAAAACTGTCCCAAGTGGGGCAAATCCTGTAAAGTTTGTTAATGCTCCTTCAAGCATTCCAATTATTCCTTCTTTTGATAATAAACTTGTAACAGTAACTATTGATGGTACCATCTGTCCTGTAGCTTTATCTAGTACATCATATGTAACTGAAACCCCCATTCCAGCCATGACATGAGATACTACCATTATTATTCCACATAAAATTACAAATATTGTAGCTGGATGCGGTAGTGCATTCCCTACTTTTTCAATAAAATTTAAAATACCTTTTTTCTTTACTGTTTCATTCTTTACTGACATTTTGTTCCCCCCTTAAAATTATTTTCACCAAGCGTCCACTCTTGATGGACATGTGTTTTTGTTATTAGATTGATTCTATCACATTTTAGCAAATTTTGTAATATAATATAATTAATTTCTTTTTAAACTTTTTATGGATACTTTGAACTTATCGTTAAGATTTTTAACACAATAAAATAAAAGGTCAAAAAACACTTTATATAGTGCTTCTTGACCTCTTTATCTTATTTATTACATTAATTACAACTAACCCAATGCATCCACCTGTTGTATCTATAAATACATCTTGTATTCTACCAGCCCTTCCTGGAACAAATGCTTGATGTAATTCATCTGACATTGCATATAGTATAACCCCTATAATTGTATATATCATTGCTTTTTTAGTAATTGTTATATAATCTTTCAATACATTATATAATAGTAAACTTAAAATCATATATTCACATATATGAGCAGCTTTTCTCACAATTACTGAAGCAAACTCTCCAAAGTTTCCTGATAGATTAATACCAACTGAACTCAATATAGTTATAACTAAATCACTTTGTCCTGTAGACTTTTCTCCATTACTGCTCGACATATAGAATATTAATCCCATCCACATAAATAATAGAGCTAAGTTTATTATTTTCTTTTTACTTAATTTCATATTTACCCCTCTTCTAATAAAATCATCTCTCTCTTATTATAGTAAGGTTTATATTTTTTTCAAATCTATTTATCTTTATTTACATTTCTTTATATTCTGTATACTTTTTTTATTATTAAAGGTATATCACTAGCACCCTTTAATTCTTCATCATCTCTGACTGTTGAATTTTTATCTGTTATTACATTTTCCATCTTTACATTATCACCAATTTTTGTATTTTGAAGTATTACACAGTTTTTTAATACTGTATTTTCTCCTATATATACTCTTCTTGCTATTACACAATTCTCAACTTTCCCTTCAATAAATGAACCATTAGCTATTATTGAATTTTTAACTTCACTATTTTCCCCATATCTAGTTCCTGATTCATTTTTAGTTTTTGTGTATATAGGATTTTCACTGTAGAATAATTCTTTTGTTACTTCTTTATTTAATATCTCTTTATTCATTTTATAATAACTCTCTAATGAATTTATACATCTTAAATATCCAGTAAAACTATAAGCTCCTACCTTTAAACTATCTGTATTATATTTAATATAATTTTTAACTTTTCTTGTATTCCCATTTTTAATACAACTATAAACTATGTCTATAAATAAATTTGTTTTCATAATATACATTTCCATACTAATATTTGCTTGTTTATCTATCCCTATATTTTCCCCAATGCTTTCTACTCTATCATTGTTTATATTTAAAACATCACATCCAATAAAATCTGTTTTAGCATCATTAACCTCTTTATATGCCATTGTTATATCATTTCCACTTTTCTTATGACTTTCCATAATCTTCGAAAAATCTATATTAGCCATCATATGTGATGGTGCAAGTAAAACATATTCTTTTCTACTAAGTTTTAAAAATTCTAAGTTATCACAAAAAGCATGTACATCATCATATGATGGCTCTTTGTCTGCAAAATTAAATACTCTAAGTCCATCTCTTTTTCTATCTAAATCCCATGCTTTTCCATTAGATATATGGTCTAGTAATGATCTTGATTTATTTTTTGCAAATATTCCTATACTCTCTATTCCTGAATTAGTCATATTTGATAAAATAAAATCTACTATTCTATATCTACCTGCTATTGGCACAGCTGCAAGTGGTCTATTTCTTACTAACTCACCCATTCTATTTTCTTTTTCATCTAAATTTATTATACCAACACAATTTTTCATACTCTTCAATCCACCTTTTCCTTTCACAATTTAATTCACTAAAGTTCCATCTGCTATTACTTCTTTAGAACCTATTACTGCTATCTTCTCCCCATCTCCAATAATAACTTCTCTATTTAGAATTACTTCACTTCCAACAATAGCTTTTTCAACTCTGCATCCTGCTCCAATTTTTGTATTAGGCATAATTACTGAGTTTCTGATTATAGCTCCTTTTTCAACTTTAACACCTTGGAATAATATAGAATTTTCAACTGTTCCCTCAACTTCACAGCCTTCAACAATTAAAGAACTTTTAACCTTTGCCTTTGCTCCAATATATTGTGGTGGTGCCATTGTACTTACTGAACAAATCTTCCATTCTTCATCATAAAGTCCAAGCTCACACTCTTTATCTAATAAATCCATATTTGCTTCCCATAAACTTTCTATTGTTCCAACATCTTTCCAGTATCCCTTAAATGGATATGCAACCATCTTTTCTTCATTTTTAAGCATACTAGGTATTATGTTCTTACCAAAGTCATTTTCTGATGTAGCATCCGATTCATCTTCCACTAAATACTTTCTAAGTTCTTTCCAGCTAAATATATATATTCCCATTGATGCATTATTACTCTTAGGATTTTCTGGTTTTTCTTCAAATTCATAAATAGTCGAATCTTCTCTTGTGTTCATTATTCCAAATCTACTAGCCTCTTCCATTGAAACTTTTAATACTGCAATTGTTGCTGCTGCTTCTTTCTCTTTATGGAAATCAAGCATTTTTTCATAATCCATTTTATAAATATGGTCACCTGATAATATAAGTACATATTCTGGGTCATAACTATCTATATATGGTATGTTCTGATATATTGCATTAGCTGTTCCCGAATACCAATCTGCTCCTTTTTCACCTTGGTATGGAGGAAGTATACTTACACCACCATCTCTTCTATCTAAATCCCACTGACTTCCTATCCCAATATGAGAATGTAGTTCCATTGGACTATATTGAGTCAAAACTCCTACTGTATATATCCCTGAATTAGAACAATTACTAAGCGGAAAATCTATTATTCTATACTTTCCACCAAAAGGTACTGCTGGCTTTGCTAATTTCTTTGTTAAAACTCCAAGCCTTGAACCTTGTCCCCCTGCTAAAATCATTGCTACTATTTCTTTTTTACTCATAATCTCAATTTTCTCCTTTCTTACCTTCTACCTTATAAATTTAATCTGTTAAAAATTTTGTTATATATGCTAATGAAACTTCTGATAAATTCTGCCCATTTTCTAAAGCTTCTATTTTTTCTTCTAAATTCATAATCCTTTGCTCTGTATTAGAAACAATATTTTTAACTTCTGTTAATAACTTTTCATTGTATGATATTTGTACCCCATCTGTATCAAGACAAACTCTTTCTGGCGGATTTCCACAATCTATACACTTTGCATAGATGACCTCAGACTCAACATCTTTAAATATTTTAAATTTATCTGTTCTACAAGAAGAGCAATTTGATAATAGTGTAAACCCATGACCATTATATAGATGTTCGTAATTACTATTACACTGCGTACATATTATAGATAATTTTTGATATTCATTTTCTAAATAAAAACTATTACCTGTACATCCTTCTTTTTCACAAACTACTGTTCTTATCACTATAATCACCCCCTAAATGATAACTATGTTTTTTTTTCATATAAAATTACTAGAAAAAAATTTTTAACGTTTTATTTTTAAAACAAAAAAAGAATTTGTACAAGTATATTCAATTTGTACAAATCCTTTAATAATATATATTCAATTTTCTTCTTATAAATTCATAAGCTTAACTTATTATTTTAAATTATTTATCTTATAAATTTTTATACATTACATCTGATCCCCAAATACCAGTAGCATATTCTGCTATAGTTCTGTCTGATGAGAAAATTCCAGAGTGCGCTATATTTATCGCACACATTTCTTGCCATTTATTTTTATTCCTATATAACTTATCTGCTTTCATATCTGCATCTACATATGATGCAAAATCTTTTAATACAAAAAACTCATCATTATAAGGTATTAAGTGCTGATATATCTCATTAAACTTATTTGTATCATTTGAATACTTACCATTCTTCAAATCATCTATAACATTTTTTATTCTATTATCATTTTTATAAAACTCATATGCTGAATATCCACCATTATTATAATAATTTAGTACCTCTTCTTCTGACATACCAAATATCATTATATTCTCATCTGAAACTTCATCTCTAATTTCAACATTTGCTCCATCAAGTGTTGCTATTGTTATAGCTCCATTCATCATAAACTTCATATTAGAAGTTCCTGATGCTTCTTTTGTAGTTGTTGAAATTTGTTCACTTAAATCAGTAGCTGGTATTATTTTTTCAGCAAGTGAAACTCTATAGTTATCTAATAAAATAACTTTAAGCTTACCATTCACCCTAGGATCATTATTTATCTTTTCACCAAGTGTACTTATAAGCTCTATTGTATTTTTAGCTAAGTGATATGCTGGTGCTGCTTTTCCACCAAATATAAATGTTCTTGGAACAATATCTTTATTAGGATTTTCTAATATTTCATTATATAAGTTCATTATTTTCAAACAGTTAAGAGTTTGTCTTTTATAAGCATGTATTCTCTTAACTTGAACATCAAATATTGAATTTGGATCAACTATTATTCCTTTAGTATCCTGAATCACTTTTATAAGCTTATTTTTATTATTTAATTTTATCTGTGCAAGTTTATCCTGTACTGATGTATCATAGGCAAACTTTTTAAAATCTATCATATCTGTTGGATGTTTAATAAATGATGTACCTATTGTTTCTTTCAAAAGATTAGTTAACTCTGGATTTGATTTTAGAAGCCATCTTCTGTGAGTTATTCCATTAGTCTTATTATTAAACTTTTTAGGGTACATATAATAAAAATCACTCATCTCTTGCTTTTTAAGAAGTTCAGTATGAAGTTTTGCAACTCCATTGACACTATGACCTCCAACAATACAAAGGTTTGCCATTCTCACATACCCATCACCTATAATAGCCATTCTTGAAATTTTATCCCATTGTCCTGTATATTTACCCCAAAGTTCTCCACAGAATTTCTCATTAATCTCATTAACTATCATGTAGATTCTTGGCAGAATAGATTTAAACATATCAATTGGCCACTTTTCTAAAGCTTCTGATAAAATTGTATGGTTAGTGTATGCAACTGTATTATTAGTAATTCTCCAAGCAACTTCCCATGATAGTCCCTCTTCATCAACTAAAATCCTCATAAGTTCTGGAATTGCAAGTGCTGGGTGAGTATCATTTACATGAATAGCTATCTTTTCATCTAACTTTTCAATATCTCCACCAAGTTTTTTATAATGTCTTATAATACCTTGTATTCCTGCTGATACAAAGAAATACTCCTGCTTTAATCTTAAAACTTTTCCTTCATAAACAGAGTCATCAGGATATAAAACATGTGAAATTGCCTCTACAGAATTCTTATATTCAATTGCCTTTAAGAACTCACCTCTACTAAATGATGAGAAATCAAACTCTTCACTTACAGTTTCTGCACTCCAAAGTCTTAAAGTATTAACAACATCATTGTTATATCCTACAACTGGAGTATCATAAGGTACTGCAAGTACTGGTTCATAATTTATATGTGTAAAAACCTCTCTACCTTTAATAGTTTCAACTTTTACATTCCCACCAAACTTTACAACTTCTGATTTACTTGATTTTCTAGCTTCCCATACATTTCCCTCTCTAAGCCAAGTATCAGGCACCTCTATCTGTGTATTATTTATAATTTTTTGCTCAAAGAAACCATACTTATATCTAATACCACAACCATGCCCTGGAATATTTAAAGATGCCATTGAATCAAGAAAACACGCTGCAAGTCTACCAAGTCCTCCATTCCCAAGTCCTTGATCACTCTCAAATTCTTCTAAATCATCAAGCTTAATATTAAGTTCTTCTAATGCATCACGACAAATATCTCTTATACCTAAATTTAAAAGTGCATCTCCAAGCAATCTTCCTAAAAGAAACTCCATAGAAAAATAATATACTTGCTTAGCTCCCTCTTCATTATACTTTTTATTAGTATCAACCCAAGAACTTGCCACATAATCTCTTATAAGACTCCCCAAAGTTTCATATCTATACAAATCACTACCACTATTTAATTCTTCTCCATAAAGTTCTAAATATTTTTTCTTATAATCACTTTTAAACTGTTTTTTATCTATATTAATCATTGAAACCCTCCTTAAATTACTTGATAGCCTTCTCCACTATCATTTCATACAAGGTTTTATAAAGTTTTGCTGATTTCTCCCAACTATTTTCAGATGCCATAGCATTTTCAACCAATACAGTCCATTCTTCTTTTCTTTTATATGTTTTTATAGCTTCCTCAATAGTGTTAATAAGCTCTTGTGAGCTATAATTAGCAAAACTAAAACCATTACCCGTTATATCATATTTATTATAAGGTGCTATTGTGTCCTTAAGACCTCCTGTTTCTCTAACTATTGGTATAGTTCCATATCTCAATGCAATAAGCTGTCCAAGTCCACAAGGTTCAAAAGCAGATGGCATTAAAAACATATCTGATGCTGCATAAATTTTATGAGCCAAAGCATTACTAAAGCATATATTAATACTAACCTTATCGTTATATCTTGATTTTAAACTTTTAAAATGCTCCTCATATCCATAATCACCAGTACCTAAAACAACTAATTGAACCTTTTGTCTAAATAACCTATCAATACAATTAATTAAAATATCTATACCTTTTTGATTAGTTAATCTTGAAATAATAGAAATCATCGGCACATCACCATTAACAGGCAAACCTAATTCTTTTTGTAACTCCATTTTATTCAACTGCTTATCAATGTGTGAATCAATATCGTACTGTTTAAATATATATGAATCTGTTTTAGGATTATATTCATCATAATCTATACCATTTACAATCCCCCAAACATCATCTGATCTTTCTCTTAAAACTCCATCAAGCTTTTCACCATACCACTCTGACTTAATTTCCTGTGCATAAGTATTACTAACTGTACTAATCTTATCGGCATAAATAAGTCCAGCCTTCATAAAACTTGCAGCTCCATAAAGTTCTATAGTTCCATTTTCATACTGCTCTAAAGTATAACCAAATAATTCTGGTAAAATATTTTTATCAAAATTACCTTGGAATAATAAATTATGAATTGAAATAACAGTTTTCATCTTAGCATAAAACCCATCACTATGATGCTGATACTCAAGTTTATGAAGTGCTGGAATCATTGCACATTGCCAATCATTACAATGAAGTACATCAGGGCACCACTCTACAAACCTTAAAACTTCTAAAACAGCTCTATCAAAATATCCAAATCTTTCACCATCATCATAATATCCATAGAGTCCATCTCTCTTAAAATAATATTCGTTATCTACAAAATAATAAGTGACATTATTTTTTACAATTTCAAAAACTCCGCAATGTTGTCTTCTCCACCCTATATTTACTCCAAAACTCCCTAAAAACTTCATTTCAGAAATAAACTCTTTTTTAATCCCTTTATATTTAGGTATTATAACTCTAACATCATCACCACAATCTGCTAAAACTTTAGGAAGTGCTCCCATAACATCTCCAAGTCCACCTGTTTTAATAAAAGGATGTGCTTCAGATGCAACAAATAAAATCTTCATACTTATCTCCCCCAAATTAAATATTATTTAAACCTAAAAAGTTCATAGTATCTTTCTTAACTACTTCAAATATATCATCATCAATATCTCCACTCTCATCTTCAACAAGACCTAAAACTAATGTAGCCATAGGTGGAACTCTTACTTCTACTGAGAAAGGTTCTGTCTGATATGGAGTATTAATTGCTGAAATTTCACCTTCAATTACCTTTCCTGAGCCACCATACATTAATTCATCTGAATTGAATACCTGTTTATACTTACTATTAAACGGAACTCCCACCTTATAGCTTTCATAATATCTTGAAGTGAAATTACATATAAAAATTAATGCATCCCTCGCAGGGTTATGTCCTTTTCTCATAAAGACAAATATACTTTGCTCTTTATTATCAGCATCAATCCAAGTAAAACCATCTTGCAAATGATCTCTCTCCCACAATGCATTACTATTTTTGTAGAAATTATTTAAATCCTTATAAAAATTATTTATACCTGAATGAATAGGATAACTTAAAAGTTTCCATTCAAGCTGTTCATACTCTCTCCACTCTATAAATTGTCCAATCTCAGCTCCCATAAAATTAAGTTTTTTACCTGGGTGTCCCATCATATAAGATGCAAAAAGTCTAAGCCCAGCAAACTTATTCCAATAATCACCTGGCATTTTATCTAAAAGTGATTTCTTACCATGAACAACTTCATCATGTGAAATAGGTAATATAAAATTTTCTGAATAATTGTACATCATAGAAAATGTCATATCATAATGTTTATTAGCTTTTAAAAAGTCTTCTGCTTCACAATAATCTAAAGTATCATTCATCCATCCCATATCCCACTTAAAATTAAATCCAAGACCACCATATTCAACAGGGTGAGAAACTTTTTCCCAAGATGTAGATTCTTCAGCTGCAATAATTAAATTTTTAAACTCTGCACTTATTGTTGAATTTAATGTTTTAATAAACTCTACAGCATCAATATTATGTGTTGAACCATCACTATTATATCTCCACTCACTCTTATCTCTTCCATAATTTAAATAAAGCATATTAGCAACAGCATCTACTCTAATTCCATCAAAATGATATTCTCTAATCCAAAAAAGTGCATTTGAAATTAAAAAACTTCTAACTTCTGGTCTACCTAAATCAAAATTACAAGTTCCCCAACCTGTATTTTCTGCTTTCCATTCTTCTTCATATTCATAAGTTGCTGTTCCATCAAATCTATAAAGCCCTTGAGTATCTTTACAGAAATGTCCTGGAACCCAATCTAAAATTACTCCAATATCATTTCTATGAAACTCATCAATAAGCTCTTTAAGCCCATTTGCATTTCCAAATCTACTTGTAGCTGCATAAAATCCTGTTATTTGATAACCCCAAGATTTATCCAATGGATGTTCCATAATTGGCATTAACTCAACATGGGTATATCCCATCTCTTTAATATACTTTGGAAGAATATGTTTTAATTCTCTATAAGTTAAAAGTTCACCATCCTCCTTAGTTTTCCAAGAACCTAAATGTAATTCATATATATTAACTGGACTCTCTTCTATTTTCTTTTGCTCTCGTGTTTCAATCCATCTAGAATCTTTCCATCTATACATATTTTTATTAACTATTATAGATGCTGTACTTGGTCTAAGTTCTGAAGCTTTCCCATAAGGATCAGCCTTTAAAACAACATTCCCCCTACTATCTTTTATTGCAAATTTATATCTTGTAGATGCTTTTATAGCTGGAATAAAAATACTCCAAAGCCCCATATTATTAATTTGTTTCAATAAATATTCAATTTTTGGCTCCCATGAAGAAAAATCTCCAACAACAAAAACTTCTAAAGCCTTCGGCGCCCAAACTGTAAATCTAACACCTCGTTTTCCATCCTCACTTCTAATTACAGCTCCCATAAAATCATAACAATTAAAATGTTTTCCTTCATGGAATAAATACATATCTAATTCTGTAAAATTCATCTTACTAATTCCCCCCTTATTTTATTACTAAGTATAAAATTTGCTATATAAATACACTTTATTTTTTAGCTTTTATACCATTTAAACTATATTAATTATTCAATATAGTTTAAATGGTATAATTTTTCAAATAATTTAAAACCTTATACTAAAATACTACGTAACATAAACAAAAAAAATTACAAAAAAGAGAACTTAGTTACCTAAGTTCTCTTTTTTTATTAACTTCTCTATTATATCATTCACTTTTTCTTTCTAATTTTCCACCTAAAACTTATAGATATTACTCTAAGTAAAACTTTTTTATTTTAAAAACAAAAAAAGCCCATGAACATAGTTCATAGACTTTATATTTGGTGGAGGTAATGAGAATCGAACTCATGACCCCTTGCGTGCAAGGCAAGTGCTCTCCCAACTGAGCTATACCCCCAAAATGGTGCATCCTCGGGGATTCGAACCCAGGACCTACCGGTTATGAGCCGGTTGCTCTAACCAACTGAGCTAAGGATGCAATGAATCTGGCAACAACTTACTCTCCCACACGCTCGCGCATGCAGTACCATCAGCCTC
>NZ_CAMQRY010000077.1 GCF_947036855.1 uncultured Clostridium sp. | reverse complement strand
AAAGGAATGTGCAAAATAAGCACATTCCTTTTACTTTATGTATTATTCCAAAATCAAATCATTAGCTGCTGGAATATCAGCAGGAGCCCAATTTAAAGAATTTAAATGAGCTTTATCAAGCCAAATAAGTTTAGCATGTTCATTAGCTTTTGGTGTACCTGATACAAGCTTACATTTAAGAGTTATAAGATTTACTATAAACTCATCATATTCGTGTGTATAATCATTAAATATAATTCCATCACAAGATATTTTACATCCAAGTTCTTCAGAAATTTCACGAATTATGGCTTCAGATAAGTTTTCACCTTCTTCAACTTTTCCACCTGGAAATTCCCAAAAGCCACCTATCTTCATATTATTATGTCTAAGTGCACATAATACCTCATTTTTATCATTTTCTAATATAGCTGAAACAACTTTAAGTTTGTTCTTCATAAAAACACCACCTTAAATTTTATTTATAAGTAAGATTATACTATGTATTTGTAAAGTTATGTTATTTAAAGTAAGAAAATATTCCAAGTGCTATAAGTATAATTCCACCAAATACTTCAGCAAATTTACTGTTTATTTTGTTTCCCATAACTGTTCCAAGTATTACTGCTATAAAGCATAGTACAAGTGTTATTACTGATATTAGTATTACTGATACAGTTATTGAGATACTTAGGAATGATAATGATATCCCTGTTACAAGTGCATCTATACTTGTTGCAATTGCAAGGGGGATTAAGACTTTCATGCTAAATAATGAGTTTACATCACTTTCTTCATTTTTAAAAGATTCTCTTATCATATTAAGTCCTATTCCAACAAGGATTATTAGAACTATTATTTTATATTTGTGGAAGTAAAATAATAAATCTGATCCTATAAACCAACCTATAAGAGTCATAATTCCTTGGAATAATCCAAATAGGAATGAAATTTTAAAACTTAGCGTATAATTTATTTTTTTTAGTGAGATACCTTTTGCGAGTGATACAGCAAAGGCATCCATTGCTAGTCCTATAGCGATAAGTAAAATTGATAAGTAATCCATATATATAAACTCCTAATATTTTTTTATAAGTTAAAACACGAATTTTATAGTAACACAGAAGACAGATAGTGTAAAATTTTATGAGGTTTTCATTTTTAATACATTATTTTAAGAGTTGAAAAGTTTGTGAAATAAAAAACAAGTATTTGTTTAAAATACATGCACTTTTATTGACAAACACTACTATCGACTGACTTTGCAAATATAATTAAGTAGTATTAATATTTAATTAAAGCAAATAAATGTATTAAGCATGTTAATCCTATGAGGGGTTGATATGCTTAATATCGATTTTGAAAGGAAGATACATAAATGGAAATGGTTAATATTACTATTGATGGTGTTAGAGTTAAGGTTGAAAAAGGAACTTTTATTATTGATGCCTGTAGAAAAATAGGTGTGGATATACCTAGACTTTGTGAAGACCCTAGAATGAAACCAGCAGCTGCTTGCAAGCTTTGTGCTGTTATGGTTCAGGGAGATGATAATCCACTTTTATCTTGTTGTATAAAAGTTAATGATGATATGACTGTATGGACTGATACAGAGAAGGTTAGAGCTTTTAGAAAGAAAGCAATTGAAAAGATACTTGAAACACATCCAGATGATTGTTTAACTTGTGAAAAGGTTGGTAATTGTAAGCTTCAAGATTATGCATATGAGTATGGTGTTGAGAGAATGAATTATAGACCTTTAAAGGAAGAAGATAAGTATGAGATTGATTATTCAAATAAGTTTTATTACTTTGATAAGAATAAATGTATTGAGTGTAAGAGATGTACAAGAGTTTGCAATAATCTTCAAGTACAAGGAGCTATTACTGATATAAATAGAGGGTTTAAGAAAGTTAATGGAGAATCTACTTATACAAAACTTTCTGATACATCTTGTGTATCTTGTGGTAACTGTGTATCTGTTTGCCCAGTTGGCGCATTAATGGAAAAGAAAAAAGAGAAGTATAGAGAGTGGGATGTGAAAAAAGTTCAAACTACTTGTTCATACTGTGGTGTTGGTTGCCAGTTAAATCTTAGAGTTGTAGGAGAAAAAGTTGTAGGTGTTGAGCCTGTTCTTGATGGTCCTAATACTGGAATGCTTTGTGTTAAAGGTAAGTTTGGATATAAATTCTTAAATAGACCTGAGAGATTAAAAACACCATTAATTAAAAAAGATGGTGAGTTTGTTGAGGCTACTTGGGAAGAAGCTTATGATTTAATTGAAAGTAAAGCTAGAGAAGTTATGAAAACAAATGATGGTGATGCCTTTGCTGGCCTTGCTTCTGCAAGATGTACAAATGAGGATAACTATGCTTTTCAAAAATTATTTAGAAGTGTGTTTAAGACTAATAATGTAGACCACTGCGCTAGATTGTGACATAGCTCTACAGTTGCAGGTCTTGCAACTACGCTTGGTAGTGGAACTATGACAAATTCTATTGAAGAGGTTCAACTTTCTGATGTAATTTTTGTAATTGGTTCAAATACTACTGAGAATCATCCTGTTATAGGATCTAAAATTAAACAAGCAGTAAAAAATGGTGCGAAATTAATTGTTGCTGATGCTAGAGAGATTGAACTAGCAACAATGGCAGATGTATATCTAAAACTTAAACCTGGTACTAATATTGCGCTTCTTAATGGAATGTTAAATGTTATTATCACAGAAGGTCTTTGTGATAATGAATATATAAAAGCACATACTGAAGGTTTTGAAACACTTAAAGAAAATATTTTAAACTTTACACCTGAGATGGCAGCAGAAATATGCAGAGTATCTGTTGAGGATATAAAAGCAGCTGCGAGATTATATGCTAAAGGAGATAAAGCAGGTATTTACTATGCTATGGGGATTACTCAGTTTAAAACAGGTACTTCTGGAGTAATGAGTGTATCTAACCTCGCTATGGTTACAGGACATTTAGGAAGAGAAGGTTGTGGAATAAATCCTCTTAGAGGACAAAACAATGTTCAGGGTTCTTGTGATATGGGATGTCTTCCTGAGTATTACCCTGGATATTTAGATACTGCGTCTACAGAGGCACGTGAAAAGTTTGAGAAACTTTGGAATGTGAAGCTTAACCCAAATAGAGGTCGTATGCTTCCACAAATTTTACATGGTTTAGAAACTAAAGAAGTTAAATTCTTATATGTATTTGGTGAGAATCCTGTAGTATCAGACCCTCATACAGCTCATGTTAAGGAATGTTTTGAGGCAGCAGAGTTTATTGTGTGCCAAGATATATTCTTTAATGAAACATGTGAGTATGCTGATGTTATTTTACCTGCTACTGCATTTGCAGAGAAAAACGGTACGTTTACTAATACAGAAAGAAGAGTTCAAAGAGTTAGAGCAGCCCTGCCTAAGAAAAGTTTATGCAAATATGATTGGACTGTATTCTCAGAATTAATGGAACGTTTTGGGCATAAAGGATTTGATTCAGAAGAGGATATATTTAATGAAATAAGACAAGCTATTCCGAATTATGCTGGAATAACATATGAGCGAATTGAGAAAAGAGGAATTCAGTGGCCTTGTAAATCAGAAAATGATAAGGGTACGAAGTTCATGCATAAGAATGGACCTGTAAAAGGAATAGGAAGTTTAATTTATCAAGACTATGAGGAGGCAGATGAAGTTACATGTGAAGAGTATCCATTCATTTTAACTAATGGAAGAAACTTATACCACTATCATACAAGAACTATGACTGGAAGAGTTGAAGGGCTTGATGAAACTTCTAAAGATTCTTATGTAGAAATACATCCACTTAGTGGAGAGAAGCTTGGAATAAAAAATGGTGAAACAGTTAGAATCTCTTCAAGAAGAGGTACTGTAGAAACTAGAGCTTTATTTACTGATAAAGTTCAGGAAGATGTTGTGTTTATGACTTTCCATTTTGCTAATGGGAATTGTAATGCGCTAACAAATACTGCACTAGACCCTATCTGTAATATATCAGAGTTAAAAGTTTGTGCTGTAAAAGTTGAGAAGATTTAGGGTGTTATAAGTTTTAATCTGATAATAGTAGCAATGATTTTTAAAAAATGAATTATTAAAGTGCTAGAAATTAGATTGATTTAAAAGCGCTAGGATATAAATCGCACATAAAAGATATATATTCTAGGGCTTTTTAAATTTTAATAAACAAAAGATAATGCAAAGTTTGTTTTATCAGTTAGGAGATTTTTATGATTGAAGAATTTAATATTTTAAAATGTTTTAGAGATGAAAATGTTGAGGTGATAGATACTGTTGTTGAAGAGTCACCTCTTACAATCATTGTTAATAATAGAGAATACATAACTATAATGTGCACACCTATTTACTTAGAGGAGCTTACTGTTGGTTTTTTATTTAATGAGGGGCTTATTAAGTCTAAAGAAGATATTTTGAATTTATCCATTGTAAGTGAAAAAAATAATATAGCTACTGTAACACTTAAAAATGAAATAGATTTTAGTGATTTATATCATGATAGAGTTATTACATCTGGTAGTAAGGGGAGCTTATATTATAAAGCAATGAATTTTATGGATGAGTTAACTTTTACAAATGATATAAAAATAAGTAAGTCAGAGATTATGGATACTATGAAAGATTTCTTCACTCGTTCTAAATTATTTGAGAATACTGGTGGAGTTCATAGTGTGCTTTTAAAAAATAAATCTTTAGAAGTTTTTAGAGAAGATATAGGAAGGCATAATGCTATAGATAAAGGTGTTGGACATTTAATTTTAAATTCTATACCTATTGATGATTTTGCTATTTATGTTTCAGGAAGATTAAGTTCTGAAATGATTTCTAAAATAAGCAAGGCTGGCATATCGGTAGCTATTTCCAGAGCTTGTCTTACTTCTTTATCTGTAAAGCTTGCTAGAAAAATGAATATGACTGTAATAGGATTTTCTAGAGGTGATAGATTTAATATTTACTCTGCTAAAGAAAGGATTGATGTAAATGAGTAAAATGGAGTTTTTTAAAGCAATTTCAGTAGATGAATCTATAGAATGTGTTTCAAAATTTGCGACTACTTATATCCCATTAAAAGAAGTTATAGGTTTTGAAAACTCACTTGGAAGGATTATTTTTAATGATATAAAATCAACAGAGGCAGTGCCAACTTTTAATAAGTCTAGGATGGATGGATATGCAATTAGAAGTAAAGAAGCTAATGGATGTTCTGAAACAATACCAGCACTTTTTAATATTGTTGGCTGTGTTCATATAGGAACTAACCCTAACTTCATTATAGGAAGTGAGGAAGCTGCTTATGTCCCAACAGGTGCTAGAATACCAGATGGTGCAGATTCAATTGTTATGATTGAAAATACTGAGAAGATTTCAGATGATGAGCTACTTGTTTATAAGAGTGTTTATTCTAATGAAAATATAACTTTAGTTGGAGAAGATGTTTCTATTGGTGAGATAATCATAAAAAAAGGAACAAGAATAACACCTTTTCATATAGGGCTTTTAGCTTCTCTTGGAATTACTGAAGTAGAAGTTTATAAAAAGCCTACTATAAGTATTCTATCTACTGGTGATGAACTTGTACCTGCTTCTAAAAAAATATTAGATGCTAGTGAGATAAGAGATATTAATAGTCACTGTCTTAAGGCACAATTAACTGAGATGGGATATGATGTGATTTCTACATCAATATTAAAAGATAATTATGAAGTTTTAAAAGAAGCTATTTGTGATAGCTACAAAAAAGCAGATATTGTGATAATGTCTGGTGGTAGTTCAGTTGGAGAGATGGATTATATGAGTAAACTTTTAAAAGAACTTGGAAGTGTTTACTTCCATGGAATAAGAATGAAACCAGGAAAACCAGTTCTTTTTGGGGAAATTAAAAGTAAAGCATTCTTTGGGCTACCAGGAAATCCAGTTTCATGTGCTTTAGCTTGTGATTTACTTCTTAGTGCTTTTATTAGTTCATTAACAGATACAAAGACTATAGATTTAAAAAATAAATTAGAACTTACAAGAAATCTACATTCAGATGCTGGTAAAGATACATTCCAAATGATTGATATAGTAGATGGAAAGGCAGTACCTATTTTTGGTCGTTCATCAATGATAAGTATTATGTCAAAAGCAAAAGGATATATAAGAATAAAGGAAAGTAAAGAAGGGGAATATGCTGGAACATTAGTTGATATTAATTTTCTTGGCAAGAATCCACTTTAGAGAGGTGTTGGTATTATGAGAAATATTTATATAGAAAATAAAGACTATAAGGAAGCATTAAAAGAATATCTAGAAAAAGTTAATGTAAGTCCTATGGTAGAAAAAATAAATCTAAGACAGGGGCTTGGAAGAATTAGTAGTAATGCTATTTATGCAAAAATTTCTTCACCACAAAGTCATTTAGCAGCTATGGATGGTATAGTGATAAACTCATCTATAACTAAATCTGCGACTGAGATAAACCCATTAAAACTTGTAGAGAATAAAGATTTTGTTTATATAAATACAGGGAATATAATTTTACCACAGTATGATAGTGTGATTATGATTGAAGATGTTTTTGATATGGGAGATTATATTGAAATACATAGTCCATCTAGACCTTGGCAACATATAAGACCTATTGGAGAAGATATTGTTAAAGGAGAAATGGTTATTCCATCTAATTTTGAAATAAGCTCATTTGCACTTGGTTCTTTAGCAGCTTCTGGAAACTTTGAGATAGAAGTTTATAAAAAACCTACTGCGTCTATTATTGTTACAGGAAGCGAAATAGTTTCTACACTTGAAGAGGCAGAGCTTGGAAAAATAATTGATTCTAATAGTTATATGCTTTCAGGACTTGCTGAGGAATGTGGTGCTATTTCAAAAGTATTTGCACCTGTTGAAGATAACTATGAGCTTTTAAAAGAAAATATATTAAAAGCATCTTTGGAAAGTGATATTATACTTGTTAATGCAGGTTCTTCTGCTGGAAGTAAGGATTATACAGTTCATATTATAAGAGAAATTGGAGAGGTTATAGTTCATGGAGTTGCTTTAAAACCTGGGAAACCTACTATACTTGGAATAGTAAATAATAAACCTATAATTGGAGTTCCTGGTTATCCTGTTTCTTCTTATGTAGCTTTTAGAGAGTTTTTAATTCCTTTAATAGCTTTATATTTTAATAAAGATTCAGAAAAAAGAAATACACTTCAGGCTACGCTTACAAAAAAAATCTATTCTTCATTTAAACATAGAGAGCTTGTTAGAGCAAATATTGGAGTAGTTGATGGTAAGTATATAGTTACACCTATTAGTAGAGGTGCTGCAATTACAACGAGTCTTCTTAAAGCAGATGGAATAATTGAGATACCAAGAGAATCAGAGGGATTAAATGAGGGCGATACTGTTGAGATTGAACTTTTTAAGAATGTATCTGATATTGAAAAAAATATAATATCAATTGGTAGCCATGATATTCTTATGGATGTTTTAAGGGATTATATAAGTATAACATCTTCTCATGTTGGAAGTCTTGGTGGAATTATGTCTCTTAGAAAAGGTGAATGTCATCTTGCACCTATTCATCTTCTAGATGCTGAAAGTGGAGAGTATAACATCTCTTATGTAAAAAAATACTTTAAAGAGCCAATGATACTTATAAAAGTAGTTAATAGAAAGCAAGGATTTATTGTTAAAAAAGGAAACCCTAAAAATATAACTTCTATAAATGATTTAGTACGAGATGATATAACATATGTAAATAGACAAAGAGGAGCTGGAACTAGACTTCTTCTTGATTATCTAATAAAAGCAAATAATATAAATAAAGATGATATAGTTGGATATGAGAGAGAAATGCTTACTCATATGTCTGTGGCAGCTGAAGTTAAATCAGATAAGATTGATGTTGGTCTTGGAGTATACTCTGCAGCTAAAGAAATGGACTTAGATTTTATTAATATAGCTGATGAAGAATATGATTTCCTTATAAGAAAAAGTTCTTATGAGTTTATTAAGCCAGTTCTTGATGCTATCACATCTGATAGTTTCATAGCTAAACTTAACTCTCTTGGTGGTTATGGAACAGAGAACATTGGGAAAATAATTGAAATTGACACTGAAAACTAGTGATATTAGAAAAAATTAGTGTAAGTAAAGGTAAAGAGAGAATAAGCTTAGAAAATTGTAATGTTTTAAAAAGTGGTTTAGAAAATGATGATAAAGCTGGTAAAAAAGATAGAGAAATCTCTGTTTATATAGATAGAAAAATAGATTTTATAGATGGACTTTGTACAAAAAAATTTAAAGCTAATTTAAATATTAGCTTTAATGACACAGATAGGTGCATAAAATTTGGTTCTATACTAAAAATAGGTTCTGCTATACTTTTAGTTAATTCAGTTAGAAAGAAATGTTTTAGTGAATGTACTCTAGAAAAAGATGAGTGTTATCTTTTGGAAAATGTATTTTATTGTTCAGTTCTTAAAGAAGGGACTATAAAAAGTAATACTAAAGTTTTAGTTTATTTATTTGAGTAATTAATTTATAATTAGTTTATAAGTAAACTAATTTGGAGGGCGATTATGAAATTTTCAAAAATGGATAAAGAGCATGGAGCAAAGTATATAATTTCTTTTAGAAAAGCAAAAAAGTTATATAAAAATTATATAGAAAGAGATTTAAGTATATATGATTTATCAGAAAATGAAATAGAGATAATAATGTGCTTAAATAGAAATCCTATAAAAAATACAGCCAAGGATTTAGTTGAGTATTTAGGATTATCAAAGGGAATGATTTCAAGAACTATAGATCAGCTTGTAGCTAAAGAAATTTTAGAATTTGAGAAAGATAAAAAAGATAAAAGAATTTATAGGCTGAAAATAAGTGATAAATCAAATAAGCTTATTGAAGATTTAGAAGTTTCAAGTGAAAGGTTCTTTAGTGGACTTATTAAAAATGTAGATAACGATAGACTTGAAACATTTGCAAGCGTTTTAGAAGATATGATTATAAATATGAAGGAACTTGAAAAGTAAGTTAGGTAGAATAGTTAGGATAGTTTATGAAATATAAAAAGCTTATAAAATATGTAGCATGAAAAATTAATATAGAAAAAGGTACTGTAAAATATTTTACAGTACCTAAATTTTATTGGTTATTTTTCTTTCTACGGAGCATTATTAGAAGTAATATTCCAAGAAGTCCCGCTATTGAAACAAATATAACACCATTATTTTTCTTTGATTGTTCTACTTTTTTCTGATTTTCAGATTTTATAGTAGCAGAGCCATCTTCTTTAGCTACAATTTTAAAGTTAATTTCTTCAATAGTTTTATTTTTATCTTCATCAAAGGCTGTTACTACAACTTTGTAAGAACCAACTTTATATAATTCTTCACCATGATATGCTTCTCCGTTAACTAAGATAGAGTAGTCAACTGTATCTTTAAATTTAATATCAAGCTTTAAAGGTTCATCATATATCCCTTTATCTTTAATATTTGCAAATTCAATTATTGGTTTTGAAACATTAAGTCTAAATTTGAAGATAAGTTCAGTTGAGTTACCAGCTTTATCTACACCTCTAACTACAAGAGTATAAATACCATCTTGATTAATTTCTCCACCCATATAATCTATATTATTAAGAAGAGCAGTTACCACAGCATCTGTATCACTCCATTTTATTATAGGAATTACCCCTTCTGTATAGACACCATCACTCTTTATTCCCTCGATAGTTATTTCAGGAGCTGTTTTATCAACAACAAATTTATAAGTCATTTTTGATACATTTCCAGCTTCATCTGTAGAAGTTATAACAAGAGTATATTCTCCTTCTTCTGTTATAGTTCCACCAGCAAAAGGCTTTCCATTTAGGGTTATAGATGAATTAGAGTCTTCATCATCAATTTTCCAGAAAGATGCAACATCAGTATTATAATAATGTCCATCTTTAACACCTTCAATAATAATTTCAGGGAAGACTGTATCAACAATGATATCTGCTTCAAAAGTTGTAGAATTTCCAGCTTCATCAGTTGCAGTTATTTTAAGGTGATAGCTATCATCACTATTAAATAAATAACTACTATCAGAAGAAGAACCTCCACCATTTTTTGTTATAGAAGTTGATATATTAAGATGTTCATTCTCTGAAATAAAATCTTCTATATCTGCTATAATTCTTGAATTATGGTCTGTTACATAGTTTGTACCATTTTGATTAAGAGTTGTAGAACCAGCACTAACATTTATTGATGGGGCAGTTCTATCAATTGCAAATTCCATAGAAGAATTAGAGGTACTTCTAGTATCGAGTTCTGAATTTATAGCTCTATCTTTTGCAGTAACTTGTAAGTTATAAATATCTTCACTACTCATAGTTGGAAGAGTGAAATTAAGTTTATATTTATCACTAGATGTCTTTATAGGTTTTATTGATTTTCCATTTAGTGAAAACTCCACATCTGATGGTTTACTTGATATATCTGAAACGGAAACTACAGGAGTTACACTTGAAACATTGTGATGTCCAGCATCAAATGATATATTTCCAGCTGACACTGCATTAATTGATTTTGCAGAGATATCTATGATAGGACTTTTTGTATCAATAACAAAAGTACCACTAGCAGAAGATATATTTTTAGCTTTATCCTCGACATCAAGTTTTATATTATAATCACCCTCAGAATGCTTAGATATAATATTTTTTATTGAATCTACACTAAGACTATCAAGAGTATGTGTACTTGTGTTTTTAGCATTTCCAACTTCAGATATTATAGCAGTAATAGAATCAGTTGAGTCCATAGAATCTTTTACTATTATATCTTTAGCAGTTTTTGCAGTAGAGTATTTATCAATTCCAACTTTAAAAGTTGGAGAAGATACATATAAAGGATTAGATTTTAAGATATTCATATCAATTTCAGATGCAAATTTATCTACATTAATTCCAAAGTTATCAGTAGTAACATTTCCAGCTTTGTCAGTTGTTTCTACACTAAATGAATAAGTTCCTTCAAGTGCAAGTTCATAAAGTTTAGAAATATTTGAGTCTGAAATATCCTTTGTATTTATTTTTTCTACAATTTTCCCGTTACGAGTTATTGAAATAACTTGGCTTTCAAAGTTGAGTTCCTTTGTATCAAAAGTAACAGCATCTGTATTTATAAATGGAGCAGAAGTATCATCAAGAGTAACTTCATTAGTTTTCTGTGTAGTCATATTTTTATTAATAACAGAAGCACTATGAGTTGGACGAACTGTATCAACATTATAAGATGTTTTAAGCACCGAGCTATTTCCAGCAGCGTCATCAATCATTAAAGATACATCGAATTTTTTATTTTCAGATAAATCTATATTCATAGCTTTAGTATCAAGTATTAATGTATGGTAACCTTTATCAGTTGTTATTTTAGTATTCGTTGGTATTGTATATGAAATATCATTGATAGTTATATTTTTAGCAACTATATGAGAAGTATATGGTTCAATAGCTTCTTGCTTTATAGTTATATAAAGATTTCCATCAGTATTGTAGAAAGAGCTATCTGATAAAAATTCAGGCTTCTCAGTAACTATATTAGATAATGCAAGATTTATTGAAGGTGCAACTCTGTCAAGGAAGAAAGTAGACCCTTCAGTAGTATTATTTTCTATATTTCTTCTTTTACCGAAGTCTGATGATACAGCAACTTGTAAGTTTTCCATCTTACCATCTATGAGTTCACCATTTTCATTTAAATACTTTTCAAAAACTCTTGATAAAGAATTTTCTAAAGTTAGAGTATAGTTTATACCATCTTCTGATTTAGCACTTGAAATTTCTTCTTTAGATAAATTTATAGACTCAACTTGACCATTAAATAGATATTTTATATTTATAGCTTTCACTTCAGAAATGTTTGCATCAGTTATTTTTATTTCAGGTTTTACAGAGGCTACATTAGACATTTCACCATTTAAGTCTATTAAATTACTTTCAAAAGAAATAGGTGTAGGGTCATAGAATATTTCTAAAGTATTTGTATAAGTATCCCCATTTGATGATGTTAAAGTATAGTCAATAGTGTTTAAGCCTTTTTCTAAAACTATATCATTTAAAGTTATAGAAGAATTACCGGAGGCCACTGAAAAAGTAATAATATTTATAGAAAAAGATAATTTTTATACTTTA
>NZ_CAMQRY010000076.1 GCF_947036855.1 uncultured Clostridium sp. | reverse complement strand
GAAGATGATGTGCAGATACAAGACCTTATATGCGAATTTTTAACAACTCAAAATTATGAGGTTGATTATGCTAATGATGGTATTGCAGGGTTTGAAAAGTTTAAAGAAAATAAATATGATTTAGTTATTTTAGATGTTATGATGCCAAAACTTGATGGATATGGATTGTGTGGACTTATAAGAGGGAGAGATAAAAGTATACCTATAATATTTTTAACGGCGCTTGGAGAGGAAAGTGATGAAATAAAAGCATTTGAGCTTGATGCAGATGATTATATAGTAAAGCCATTTTCATTTAATATTTTAATAAGAAGAGTGAAAGTAGCTTTAAAAAGAAATATGATACAAGATATTAAAGAAGAAATTTTAAAATTTGAAGATTTAAGATTAGAGCTAGATACTTTTAAAGGATATTATATGGAGGAGGAAATTGAACTTACATTAAAGGAGTTTAATATTTTAAAGTTACTTATAGAAATATATCCAAGGGTTGCTAAAAGAGATGTATTACTTGAGAGAGTTTGGGGCTATGATTATTTTGGTGATACAAGAGTTATAGATACTCATATGAAAAATATTAGAAAGAAAATAGACTACAAGTATATAAGTACGGTTAAGGGGATTGGTTATGTTCTTGAAAAATAAGTGGATTAATATGAGTATAAAGAAGAAGATATTTGTAGTAACAGCTAGTTTTATTTTAGTAGCTTTTTTGATATTGTACTTTGCCATGTATACATTTATGCCACGAGTATATGAGGGATATAAATATAGGTTGTTAAATAATAATAGTAAAAATTTTGTGAAAGAACTTGAAGTAGCAGATAAAAATAATTTAAGTGATGTTGTAAATAATTTTGCATATGAGAATAATGCAATTATTAGGATAGAAGATGAAAATGGAAATAGTTTAGTTAAACCAATAGGTAAACCTTACATAGGTGGACGACCTAGTGAAAAGGGGGAGATTATTTCTATTGAAAAGAATGTTTATATAAAAAGCATTGATAAAGATTGTAGTGTAAGTGTTAGAACTATGTATAAGCCTATTGATGAGGCTACACAGGCAATCAAGTTATTTATGCCATTTATGATAGTGATAGGACTTATAGTATCTTTAGCAATTGCGAGGATTTATTCAAAGTTTATAGATAAAAAGCTTAGGGAAGTAAATAGCTATGCTAAAAAAATATCAGAATTAGATTTTAGTAAGAAGATAGATATAAGTGGAAATGATGAAGTTTCACAGTTATATGGAAATTTAAATATAATGAGTGATAGATTAAATATTGCTATAAAAGATTTAGAGGAAAGCAATAAGAGTTTAAAAAGTGATATTGAAAAAGAGAGAATTCAAGAGAAAAGTAGGCGAGAGTTTATAGCTACAATATCACATGAACTTAAATCACCACTTACAGTTCTTTCAGGTCAGCTTGAAGGCATGAAATACAATATTGGTAAGTATAAAGACAGGGATAAATATATAGATGAGTGTTCTGAAATAGTTATAAGTATGCAGAATTTAGTGAATGATACATTATCTATAAGTAAGCTTGAAAGTATGGATGAAAAGCTAAAAATTACTGAGGTATGTATAACAGATATAGTAGAAGAGGTTATTTATAAAAATAAATACTTTATTGATGGAAAAAATATTGATTTGGATATTGATATTGAAGAAGAGGTATTTACAATGGTAGATAAAGAGTTATTTAAAAGAGCAGTTTCTAATATTATAATAAATGCATTTAAATATACAGAAATAGGGGAACAAGTGAAAATAAAGCTTACTTCAAATGAGCTATTAGTTGAAAATACAGGAATAACTATGGCTAAAGAAGAACTTGAAAATATTTTTAAAGCATTTTATAGAATTGATAAATCAAGAAGTAGAAAAACAGGTGGAACAGGGCTTGGACTATATATAGTTAAAAATATATTAGATAAACATAAGCTTATATATGGTATAACTTCAGAAGATAATAAAGTTAGTTTTAAGGTTAATTTTTAAAGAAAAAGACTATATCAAATAATTATGTATAAATTAGGAAGCTTTTTTAGAGTTTACTATTTATATATAATTGATATAGTCTTTTTTGCTATGCTATTTTTGTTCTTTTAGCATCAATGAAGAATATTATAGCAGCTATTATTGCTATAATTGTTGATGCATAGAATGAACCATTTATGTTATTCATTTTAAGTAGTGATGATATAAATCCAAGAATTAGTGGTGAAACAAATTCACCAAGATATATACCAGTAGCTATTATTGAGATACCTAGTGCGGCATGTTTCATATGTACACATCTTGAAGCATTAAACATTGCAAAGGGTACAACAAGTCCAAATCCAAGACCTACAAATATAATACCTATAAATATTAATAAAAGAGATTGTCCCATTCCCATAGGAATAATTCCAAGCCCCATAAGTAAAAATGATATTACAGGAATATAGTTGTGAAGTAATTTTAAAAGCTTTCCAAATATAAGACCAATTATAAAGCCACAAAGCGTAACTATTGCTATAAGAATTCCAGCAGTTGTAGGAGTTCCAAGTTTCTCACTACTTATAAGTAGTGCTACATTAGTTGGAACACTATAAAAGACTATGTAACCAGTAAGTGCCATAAAGGCATATTTAAAAACTTCTTTATTAAGGTTTATATGTTTATCATCATTAGAATGAATATGTTCAAATCTAGCTTTCTTTGGTAGGAATAAAACTATTACTGTAAGTACTGGTATTGCTATAAGATAAACAAGGAATGGATATCTCCAACCTGTTGTAGCTAAAACACCAACTATTAGGATTGCTATAACTCCACCAAGATTTGTGATAGCAGATGAATACCCCATGAAGACAGCTTTCTCATGTCCTTCAAAATAATCACCAATTATAACAAGTGAAATTGGTGCAAGCATTCCAAGCCCAACTCCAAGTAGAGCACGTGAACCTATTAAAAAATAAATGCTAGGTGAGAAGAATCCGAGAACTCCACCTATTGTATATAATATAAGCCCTATAATCATAAGGGTTTTCTTTGCGATTGTTTTAGTTAAATAACTTGTAAATAAACTTACAGGAATACAAATTAATGCAGGTATTGTAAGAACAAGTTTTAAAGTCAGTTCACTAGCACTAGAGAAATGTATTCCAATTGTGCTAAGAGCAGGACCGATACCAGCTGTAGCAATTACAGTTAATAAAGATAAAGATAGTATTGCTATTTTTTCTGTTAATTTCAAATTAATTCCCTCCTTGTAATAGTTGATTAGTCAACTATTACAATTATAGGTTCTAAGAGTTAAAAGTCAATGGAATAAAAATGAAATAGAAACAGTTTATTAAAAAAATATACATAAAAAAAGAATAAAATGTTAAATAAGTAGATTAAATATACATTAATGTTGAAAAATGATAGTTAATATGTAATTATATAGATAAAGAAAATGACTTTACAAAAGATAAATGGGGGATAAAAGATGAATAAGAGAGCTATAGGATTAGTGGTAGCAGTTATTATAGGCGTAGCAGGTTTTGCACTATACGAAAATAATAAGGTTTCAATTTTAGATAAAGCAGATTTAATAGCGATAAGTCCTAAAACAGGTAATGTGGATATAGGGGAGCTTAAATTTATAGATACTGAAACTAAGAATACAAGTGAAGGATTAGTTTTAGAAACTAAAGTGAAAAATGAAACAGATAAGAAGATAGTAGGATTAAGCTATGTTTATTCAATAGATGGACAAGTTTTTGATATAGAGAGTAATCAGATTTTAGAACGGGGACAAACAGGAGATACTATAGAAACAAAAATTAGCAAAAAAATAGTTGGTGATAAGATATCTTTAGTAAGAGCAAAAATAAAATATGTTGATAATAAAAATGAAATTATAAGTGAGAAATTTGTACCAGTAATTTAATAGTGGGTGGAGTATCAGTATTGGTACTCCATTTTTTATTGCTTTATATTTGAAATAAGCTAAATTGTGGCATATACTATTAGAATGTCTAGTTTAAAAGGAGGTGTTTGATTTGAGTAGCAAAAACAAAGCGATAATATTAATACTTGTATCATCACTTACAGCAGCTTTAGCATCTACTGCTATAAAAGAAGCTGGAGTTTTGCCTTTTTATGAGAAGAGTTTTTTTAGAAATCTTGTAACAGTTGCAACAACTGTATTTATTATAATTAGGTCTAATAATTCATTTTTTGGTAGAAAGGGTAATAGAAAATTTTTAATTTTAAGAGCATTATTTGGAACGCTTGGAGTTTGGTGTAGTTATTATGCAATTAATCATATGTTACTTGCTAATGCAATAGTACTTGGTAAACTTAGTCCATTTTTTGTGATATTATTCTCTTTTATATTTTTAAAGGAAGGAATAAAAAAATATCATATAGTGGCTATGGTCATAGCATTTATTGGAGTTTTATTTATAGTAAAACCAAGTGGTCATATGAATATTATGATTTCATTAGTAGCAATTGCTTCGGGGGTATTTGGTGGAATAGTTGCAACATTTTTAAGATTCTTAAGATCAAAAGAGCATCCTAATACTATAGTATTTTTCTATGCATTTGCTTCAGCTATATTATCTATTCCGTTTATGGTTTTTTATAAATTTGAAATGCCGAGTATGCATCAGTTTATAGCACTTATGCTTGCAGGAGTATTTTCATCATGTACACAGTTTGCTTTAACTACAGCATATAAACATGCACCAGCTAGAGAAATTTCGGTATTTGGATATAGTAATGTAGTATTTATAACATTTATAGGGTTTATAGTTTGGAATAACATACCTGATAGATATTCATTACTTGGATATGTGTTTATTGTTGTGGCATCAGTAGGTATGTTTATTTATAATAGTAAAAAACCTAAAATTGCAATATAGTATAAGGTTTACAGATGAAATTCATATTAAAATCATATTGATATAATAGAATAATCAGTATAGAATGATAGAAAGTATATAATTTAGAATTACTTTATATTAATAAATTAGGGTAATTGTTTGGAGTGATTTGATGTTTTTACTAGAGTATATAAAAAATCCAAGAAAAGTTGGAGCAGTAGCACCAAGTAGTAGATATTTAGCTAGCAAGATGCTTGGAGAGATAGATTTTGAAAATGCAAGATGTATAGTTGAATATGGTCCAGGAACAGGAGCTTTTACAGAGCAATTGTTAGCAAGGGCAAGTGAGAATACAAAGATAATACTTATAGAAGTGAATGAAGATTTTTATAGAAGATTAAATAAATTATATGGGCATAAAAAGAATGTTGCGGTGCTTAATGAGAGTGCAGAAAACATAGATGAAATACTTGTAAGATATAATATAACAAATGTTGATTATATAATTTCAGGGCTTCCATTTGCATCATTGCCAAGAGAAGTTTCAGATAAGATTTTAACAAAGACAGCAGAAATTTTAGATAAAAGTGGACAGTTTATAACTTTCCAATATTCATTAGCTAAGAAAAGATTATTTGATGAATTCTTTGGGAGTATAAATACTGATAAAACATATAGAAATATACCACCAGCGTATGTACTAAGATGTAAAAAATAAATATATAAATAAAAAACCTATGCAGAAAGTTGCATAGGTTTTTACTATTTTATTGTCTAATCCAGTCCATAACACCAGGTGTGAATGATTCTGCATTATCCTTAGTGATTTCTGTTACGAAAATTCTATCAGTTGCTTCCATTACAGCTTTAATCTTAGTAGCTATCTCAGTTGCTGATTTATCAGTTTTAACTATGTAACAATCAGGCATAAGTTCAGCTTGTTGTCCAAGTTCTTTAATTGCTCCAACAACCTCTTTATCATCACGAACTGCATGTGCGTGTTCATGCTCATGGTGTTCTCCACCACATCCGCATGATGCTTCTTTTAAATAGTAGTTAATTACGTATACTGTCATATAAAATACTCCTTTAGTGCTTTTTTATAATCATATAACATAATCTGATTAATTGCTAGTAAATTATTTGTGTAATTAAGAAAAAGGCTATATCAAAGTTTAATCTGTAATGATTAAGTTAAATGATATAGCCTTTAATTATATTAAGGTTATTTAATTTCTTTTAATATATGACTTGTGATTAAAAGATAAATTCCAAGAATAAGTGCAAGTATATTTATTGAAATAAGCGATATAAGTGCAATGTTTGAACTAAAAGTACTCCAGATAAATCCTGTTACAATAGCTCCAAGGAATGAACCCATAAATACAAAAGTATTAGTAACTCCATTTAATGTACCTCTAAAATGGTCTTTTGTAACTATATGATTTGTTACAGTTGGGAATAAAGTTACAAGTACATTATATCCACTCATAAAGATAGTTGCACCAAGTGCTAGTGTTATAACATTAGAATGCCAAATAAATAATAGTATTCCAATAACCATAGCTACAAGTGATATAACTAAAATAAGTGCAGTTTTTCTAGCTCTAACAAATTTAAGAGAAGATTTTATAAATAATGTAGAAATTATAGAAGCTGGTATAAATACTATATAAAGCTTACTTGAATCTCCCATTTTTAAAAGGTACTGTGGTGCTATAAAGAATATTGCAACAATTGTATATGTTCCAACAAATGCTTGGAAGTTAACAATTGAGAATTCTTTGGTTTTAAGTAGTGTAGCAAAATAACTCCAAAAAGCAGCTCCAAGTTCAGTTTCTTCTTGCTTTACCACCTTAGAAGTTTCAGATTTAGGTTCTTTTAAAAATATAACAAGCAAAATAAAAGTAATAGCAACACAAGCTATATCTATATAAGTCATAGTTTTATATGACATAAACATCATTAAAACTGTACTTCCAGCAAGTCCTACTGTTGCACCAATGGCAGTATAAAGACCAGCAGCATTCATAGCAGTTGAAACTTTATCTTTTTCTACGCTAATAGAAAGCCAAGAATATCCAACAGCAGCAAAAGCACCAGCACCTTGAAGTGCACGTGAAAATACAAATACATAAGCATTATTGCTAACTACTGATAAAATTAATCCAAGGCTAAGTAGAGCGAGTCCAAATAGTAATACTAATTTTTTATTGAATTTATCACTTAAAAGACCAAATGGTATTTGAAGTAAAGCTTGTAAAAGTCCATATGTACCGAGTGCAATAGCTCCAATTTCAACACTTCCATATTTAAGTTTTTGTGCATATATAGAAACGAAAATTGTTATAAATGCAGTTGCAAATTGTCTAACACCAAGGGTTAAACTAAGTAGATATACAAATAATGATTCGTCTTTTGTAAAATGTTTAGTTGACATAGTTCCCTCCAAATTAAGTTTTATTTAAATTTATAATTAATTGCTAGGTATTATTATAAATCAAAATTTGAAGTAATAGTGATTTGATATTTTATTTGTTTATTTAGTATGTAAAAGAAGAATATTATATCAAATCAATTTTAATATAGAAAAAAAATGATTTGATTAATAAAAAAATCCATCTGAAAATTATTTTCAGATGGATTTTCTTTAAATTAACAACAAGAACCAGATGAGCAGCCACAAGAATTACAAGAGCTACAAGAAGAGCAAGAACTACATGAATTACACTCGCAAGTAGTCATATCTTTGAAGCAATATTTGATTTTATCTTCTAGGGTACCTATAAATCCTACATTTATATTGTCAATACTAGAAGTTACTATTGTAACAACTGCTGTAAATGTAGTTTGTGAGAATCTAGAAGCATAATAGCTTGTATCTGGAACTGTTAAATTTAAAGCATTGATAGCTGTAACATGAAGGATATAAGTTCCTGGTTCAACATTTTTAAATTCATAATATCCTTTAGATTTTGCACCAGTAATAGTTGTTTGTAAAAGTGATGCATTACTAGAATATAGGGATATACTAACATTATTGAATAAAAAATCACAGTTATCATAGATACTATTTTCTTTACAATCAAAGAATGCAAAGCCTGATATGCTATAAGTCATATAAGGAAATATACCACCATCTACAACTTGAAGTGGATTACTTGTATCTAGCGTAAATAAAACAGAATTATTATTTGGTGTTAATATATCAGAATTTTGAAAACTACCACTACTTACATTATAGGTAGTGAAATTAAAGTTTTTTGGTGAATTAACTTTTATAAAATAATCACCTTGTGGAAGATTATCAAATGAGTAAAATCCATTAGCATCAGTTATTGTAAAATAAATAGCTGTATTTGGAATCTCATTTGAGTAAAGTTCTACAGTTATATTTTCAAGAAGTGGCTCAGAGTTTAAAAGTCCATCTTTATCAGCATCATGCCAAATAGTACCTTGAACAGCATAGTATTTTATATCAATTTTATAATCCTCAACCTCACCATCAGATGCACCACCAAGTGAACGAGTATCTTCTTCTGATAAAAGTCCATTCTCATTTATAAGAATATCAGTAGTGATACGAACTCTTGCAAAGGTACAATCTTCTTTAAAACATTCAAAGTTTGTATTAGGAATTAGAATATTTATATCTTTAGGATTTGGGTCATTAGAACTTGGAACTGGAGTTATAACACCTTCAGAAAGTTCAAAAATACCATTACTATTAAAATCTATCCAGCTATAAATATAAGCAGTTTCACCAGTATTATTAAGGTAACTTACATTTAAAAGATATTCAGTAGCACCAGAAGGAAGACTTGTAAGTGGAATATTTACTCCATCATCTTGAATTCCATTTATAAGATCATCACCAGTGGCATCAGTATTTTGATATCCATCTGCCTCTTCTGTTATAAGTGAACCAAGTCTTAAAGTATTTTTACGAGCGTGTCTTGGTCCATTGTTGCTAAGAATGGTAGAGTAATTATCAGTTCCATTAGTAGCATCTATATCAGGAGCATCTCCAAAATCAAGTAATAAACTTGCATCAGAACATATAGCACCGTCTAAAAATAAATTTGGAAAGGTGTTTGATATATGAGCAGATATAGCAGTTCCACCAGTTATGATATATCTATAAATATCACCATTTGTACCATCAAGTGCAAATATATGACCATTAGAATCAATTAAGATGCTTTGGAAATTACCTATTATACTTGGGGTAGGTACAATTCTAGTAACAGAAGCAGTAGTTGGGTCAAGGATGATAATATCACCATTAGTAATATCGATACTATAAAGATTTCCATCTATAGGACTAACACCCCAATCTTCTATAGGTAGTCCACCACCAATTATTGTAGTTCCTGTTGTAGTTGATACATATGAATTTGTAGGGTCTAATAATTGTAGAAAATTCACATTGTTTTGTCTTAAATCAACAGTATAAAACTCTAATGAATTAGTCTCATAAAGATAATAATATCCATCAGCGCTTATATCACCGATTGTAAAATATGGAGTTGTTAATGGAAATATAGCATTAGTAGAAGATAAGTTTGTTATATTACCATCATAATCAAGTCTAACTAAAAAGCCATTAGTATTTGAAAATCCATATATATAATTATCAAGTTTACTATAGCCTATTGCATTAATATCTTGAACAGGTCGCAATTGGATTTTTTTATCTATACTAGCTGAAATAATATTATATTGTATTAAGTCAGGGCAGTCACCACCTGTTATTAAAAATGCACAGGCATCACAAGGGATTTTTTTAGCTGGTTTTATATGACCAAAATGCTTATCACAAAAAACTTCTCCATTTGCAAGGTCTGTATTAGTTACAGGCATATATATTTCTCTTGGAGTAGTTGAAAGTTCAAAGCCTGTTGGTTGCGTGAAAGGGGTTGGTGGACAAGAAGCAAGTGGGTTACCAGCTGTTTCACATATTAGATATTCACCAACTTCTGATATTTCAAAGCTATAAAAACCTAGAGCATCAGTTTGTGTTTCATAGCAAATTACGTTAACAAAGTCATATAAGACTACAAAAACATTTGGTATACCAGGTTCACCTATATCATAAGTTCCAGAAAGATTTAAATCTTCAAAAACATAGCCACAGAAAGTTACAGTAGAAAGTTTAACTTCTAAGTAATAATCCTCAACTTCACCATCAGATGCAGGTCCATAAGAACGAGTATCTTCAGTAGTTGGATCAGTATTTGCATTAATTAAATTATCTGTTGTAATTCTAAGTCTGATGAAAGTATGGTATTCAGTTACAACACTACCTACTGGTTTAGTGAAAGTGAGAGTAGCAATTCTAGGATTTGTAGAATTTGATGAAACTACAACAAAGGCAGATTCATTTTCATCAAAAGTTCCATTTTTATTAAAATCAAGCCATCCATAAATATTGGCATCAAGACCAGTATCATTAGTATATAAAACATCAACAGAATAGGTATCATCTGTATTATATAAAGCGGTTAAAGGTGTTATAATTCCATCATCAGGAACATTTAATATTAAATCATCACCAGTTGCATCAGAATTTTGGTAAGCATCCTTTTCGGAACTAACACGACTTCCAAGCATTAGATTATTTATAATTTGATGTCTTGGACCATCACTTTCAAGAAGAGTTCTATAATTATCTTCCCCTTGAGTAAGTGGATCTATATCTGGTGCATCACCAAAATCAAGTTCAATAACAGCATTTATACAACTTGTACCATCATTTGTTGAAAAAATTCCTGTTTGAGTGAAATTTTCAGCAGTAGCATTATTTCCATTTATTAATATACGATATACAATTCCTGTATCATTACTGATTATAAACATATCATCAATAGTAAATGAGAATGCGGCACCAAAACTTTCTCCAGTAGGAAGCCCTGTAGTAGTTAGATTTGTTGCTTGACCTGTGGTAGGAATAACTCTTTCAATTACTCCAGTATTTCTAGCTCCACCATATAAATTTCCATCATTTATATTGAAAATCCAATCTTGTGCAAGAGTTGTCATACTTAGTGTTGTACCAAAAGCTGATAGTTCTATATCATAATTATTAGTTGGATCAACAAGTTGTAAATAATATGCAGAGAGTGGATTAAGGTCTAAAACATAGAACTCAGGGTCACCAGGATTTATAAAGAAGTAATGTCCCAAATCATCAAAAGCACCAGTTATATAACCTCCATTATTTGCTAAATTATTAATAACTCCAAGATTAAAAGTATTACCAGATGCATCTACTCTTATAAGACTAGGAAGCCCAACATCTTCAATACCATAGATAAAGTTATCAAGAGGATTAAAACCTACGGCATTTATTTGCCTATCTAAAGTGTATAAAGGTGTTACAGTTCCTGTTACAGGGTTAATTTCAAACACTTCAGTAATAGGGGAACCTGCAAACTGATAAGATGTTGGTTTACAAGGAAAAGTATCAGTAGAATTATTATGTCCAAAATTATTTACTATGTCAGTTTGGTTAGCTAAATCAGCAGGTGTTACTGTTATAAATCTAGTTCTAGAGGTTGTTGAGTTTGTATACCCACTAGGCTGTCCAAATAAGTCAGGTGGACAATTATTACCAGGGGTGATAGAAGTTTCATATAAAATATAATCTCCAGCTGTATCAACTTTAAATTCATAATCCCCATTGGCATCACTTTGCTCTGAAATACAAGTACGATTAGCTACATCATATAAAACTATAAATGCATTTGGGATTCCAACTTCAGAGTTATCAAGTATGCCATCTTGGTTAGCATCATAAAAAATCTTTCCATTAAGTTTTGTAGAAGAATTTAATATTTCAAGATAATAATCTTCAATTTCACCATCATATGCAGGTCCAAGAGAACGAGTATCTTCTAGTGTAGTATTAGCAGAATTAGTATTAGTTAAAGTTTGAGTTGTAAGTCTAACCCTAACGAATGTGTGGTCTGGTATTAGTTGATTTGCAATATTAAAATTTAAATTAACAATTCTAGGGTTACTAGAGTTTGAAGAAATAGTTCCTGTTGCAAATTCATTTCCATCAAAAGTTCCGCTTTTATTAAAGTCTATCCAAGCATATACAGTTGCATCTATTCCAGTATTATTAGTAGCAAGAACTGAAAGTGTATAAGTTGAATCAGCAGTAAATACTGGTGCTAAAGGGGAAGTAATTCCATCATCAGGTACATTTAAAATAATATCATCACCAGTTGCATCTGCATTTTGATATGCATTTGTTTCAGATGTTATATTAGACCCAAGGAAAAGTTCATTAACTATTGCATGTCTAGGTCCATTGTTAGCAAGCAGTGTAGAATAGTTATCTGCTCCATTAGATGAACTAGTATCAGGTGCATCACCAAAATCAACATTAATTTGAGAGTTTATACACATAGCACCATCATTTATTCCAGATGCAGCAGAGTTAGAGAATGGTTCTGATA
>NZ_CAMQRY010000075.1 GCF_947036855.1 uncultured Clostridium sp. | reverse complement strand
ATAAGTCTTACAGTCATTTTACATAAGGATATTTTATAACGGTATAATAAATTTATAAAAGGCTTTAAGGGGGTACTATGAATATAATAGGGGTTTCAAATTTTATTTTTAAAAGATTATATAGAAGTTGTATTTTAATATTAGGATTTATAGCAACTTTGTATTTTATGGTTGTAAGGTATGCAAATACAGAGTTTATAGAGTTTATAAGTGCACAGGAATTTTCACTTTTAGCAATTATTGCAACTATGATTATTACAGTTTTATTTGCACTGCGAAATGATGAAAATGAGATAGAGCATCTTATGAGTAATAAGTTTCATTATGCACTTTCAGTTATTTTAGCTAGTGTAAAACTTGGATTTCTAATTCTTATAATTCCATTTTTTATAACACTTGCATCAGGCTTTAAAAGTAATAGACAACTTTTGATGAATGGAATGATTGAGTTTGTTTTGGTATATGCCTTTTCTGTTATAGCTATTTCAGTTTTTACAGCAGTAGTATGTGTTTTAGTTAAGAGTAATATTAAAAGGCTTGTATTTATGATAGGGGTTTTCTATATAACATCACCATTTACTAATATTTTAGCTGGTGGAAATAAGTTTTTAAAGGTGCTGTTTCATGGGTTTAATATACAGGAGGATAAGGAGTTCATTTCAACTAGTAACTATCTAGGTTTTAATCATGATATAAGATACATACTTGATAAAATTATTATGATTATTATTCTAGCTTTCATTATTTATATGACATATGTAATTCTTGAAAAGAAAAATAAAAAGATTATGAGCGTAGCTAGTATAGTTACAAGTTTTATAGTGCTTGGACTTGTAGGGGTTTCAGCATCTACATTTGATATTTATGCGTATAGTGCTGATATAGATGAAGAGAGTGTTTATTCAAATTATGAGGGTGATATAGAAATTCTAAGTTATGATATGAATCTTGATATTGGATATAAAGTTAATAATAAAGTTAATATGAGCTTTGAAAACTTAGGGGAAGATACAAAGAATACAGATTTTGTGTTAGATAATTTATTTGAGGTTAAAAATGTTAAATATGATGGTAAAGAGATTGATTTTACACACAAAGAAAATATTTTAAGTCTTAATATGCCTATAAAAAATGGTGAAAAGAAAAATGTAGAAATAACTTATGCAGGTAGAGTAACAATAGAAGATGACCTTGGCTATCCTGTGATGGTAGTTAATTCATCAAAGATAGATTTTGCTAGTAATATTGTTGCTTGGTATCCTAGAGGGAATAATTCAAATAAGATAGATTTTAATGTTGATTTAAATGGAAGAAATGGAGTTGTAAGTAATTTTGAAAATAATCAGGGTATCTTAAAGGGGAGAGCAGAAGAGTTAATAATTATTGATGCTAATATAGAAAGCGTAGAGCAGGAAGGTTATAAGATTTTAACTGAAGTTGATAATTATTTCTTAGAATATGACCTTAAAAAAATTGATGAATTTATTAAAAATGAAAAGATTACTTATTCACAGATGAAGGAAATTAAGGAGCGAAAAGAAATTTTAATTTTACCTTCAAATAGACTTGTACATTCTTCGGAAGTGAAAATTATAGATGGATTAATAGTGGTAGGCTAAAAAAATAGATGTTAGGGGGAATTGGATTGAATAAGCTTATAGTAGAAGATTTAGATTTTTCATATGGAGATTTTAAGGCACTTAAAAATATATCATTAGAGGCTAGTAATGGAATTATAGCACTACTTGGACCAAATGGAGCAGGAAAAAGTACGCTTATGAAAATACTTGTTACTCTTCTTGAAAAAGAGTCAGGGAATATTAATTTTAATGGAATAGACTATGAAAATACAGAGAAAATTAGAAGCTATATAGGATATCTTCCACAAAAGTTTGAGGCATATAAGAATGTTACTGGGAAAGAGTTTTTAAATTTCATTTATGATGTTAAAGGTTTAAAGATAAATAGGAAGGAACATATAGGTGGAATTATAAGTCTTGTGAATTTAGAAGAGTTTATAGATAGGAAGATAAATTCATATTCAGGTGGAGTTCTTAGAAGACTTGGGATTGCACAGGCACTTGTAGGAGATTCAAAACTTATAATAATTGATGAACCAACAGTAGGGCTTGACCCACAACAGAGAAATCAATTTAGAAATATTCTATCTAAAATCAGTATTGATAAAATTGTTATAATTTCAACGCATATAGTTGAAGATATTGAGTTTTGCTCTAATAATTTATTTATTTTAAATAAAGGTGAGATTAGATATTCAGGGAGTTCAAAAAATCTTATAGAAAGATATAAGAAAAATATTTGGACAAGTATTGTTGCAAGAGAAGAGTTTGACATGATAAATAGTAGATATGAAGTTTTAAGCTTTAGAAATGAAGATGATAAGTATGTGGTAAAGTATATTTCAAATGAGGGGTATGATGAAGAGGCAATAAATAATAGTGCAACACTAGAAGATGCTTATATATGTTGTATAGCTAAAGGTAAAAAGTCTATAACTGGTAATAGAATATGAATGGGTTTTTAAATGATATAAGTTTAAAGATTATAGATAAAAAAGTTAAAGTAGGATTTACAGCAGGGATAGCCTCACTTTTTATATTGACACTAACAAAGGGAGGATACTTACATCCAAGTGATATATTTATGTATATAGAAATAATACTTCCTTGTATATTTGCGATAACAGCCATATTTATATTTAAAGATGATTGCACAGAAGAAATTCATAATATGGTGATGATTTATAACAAGAAAAAATATAACAAAGTTTTACTTATAAGAATTTTAAGATTTTTAGGTATTAGCCTTATTATATTTTTAGGATTAACAGTAGTTAGTGTTTTTGCAAGTAAAAATGCAGAATATCATATTTTTAAAGAGGGCGTAAAGTTGGATTTAAGTGTTATAGGTCTATTTATAAGGAGTTATAGTAATACTATATTTTTAAGTATGCTACCACTTTTTATATTAAAAGTTTCTAAGAATATATTTGTAGCAGGAGGTTTTTGCACATTCTATATTTTTCAGGAAATTGGAAGTGAGGGAACTTATACAAATCCAGTAAATTTATTTGTTAGTTACAGTCAGAGAAGTGTTTATACACAAGAAGTATTTCTTTTAAATAGATTATTTTTTATAGTTTTATCAGTTATATTCATTGCATATATAGTTAAAAAGAAAAATTAGGGATGTAGCCATATCAAATTTAGTCTTAGATTAAAATATGATATGGCTATTTTGAATTTTAAGAAAGATGTTATAAGTTTTGATTATAAAAAGAAAGCGTGAGAATATATTTAGACTATATATTAAATAAGTTTGAAGGGGGATAATTTTTTGGATATTAGTTTTTTAACAGAAGGTAGTTTTCTTACAACAGCAGGTTCAATTATAGTTGGGCTTATAGCATTTTATCTTATTATTTTTAAGGTGCTTGGGCTTAGAATTATTGGAACTAATGAAGTTGGGATAGTTGAGAAGTGGTGGTCACCTAAGGGGAATCTTAAGGATGGGAAATTTATAGCTACAAATGGAGAGGCTGGTTTTCAACCTGATGTACTTAGGACAGGTATACATTTAAAGCCTGGTTTCCTTTATAGAGTTACTAAAACTCCACTTGTTACAATTCCACAGGGACAAATGGGATATGTTTTCTCAAGAGATGGAATAGCACTTGATAGTACACAAACGCTTGGTAAGATTGTAGAATGTAGTAACTATCAAGATACTAGAGCATTTCTTGCAAATGGAGGACAAAAAGGACCTCAAAGAGCAATTCTCAGAGAAGGAACTTACGCTTTTAATCTTAGTATTTTTATTGTTTTGACAGAGGCTAATAATTATTTTGTTAATATAGGAAATAAGCTTGAAATAGAACAAATAAAAAATATGGCAGATGATTTAAGAGCTAAGGATGGATTTAGACCTCTTGTTATAAAAAATAGAACTAAGAATACATCAGGTGTTGTGATAGATGACCCAATGGGAATTGTTACAATTCAAGATGGACCATCTCTTCCAAATGGAGAGATTATTGCACCAGTTGTTGGAGAGAGTCCAAAAGAACTTAAAAAGTATCATAATAATTTTCAAAATCCAGAGGCGTTTTTACTTGCTGGTGGATATAGAGGAAAACAATATCAAGTTATAAGTGATGGTACTTATTTTATAAATAGACTATTTGCTACAATAGAGATTATTCCAAAAACTATTGTACCAGTTGGATTTGCAGGGGTTGTTACATCTTTCGTTGGTATGAAAGGAATAGATGTGTCAGGAACTTCTTATACTCATGGAGAGCTTGTTGAGGAAGGGTGCAAAGGGATTTGGCAAGTTCCATTAAAACCTGGTAAGTACTCATATAATTTATCTGCTGGGATTCTTACACAGGTTCCAACTACAAATATTATATTAAAATGGCTTAAAGCAGAAGTTGGTGGGCATAAGTATGATGAGAATTTAAAAGAGGTAACACTTATAACTCTTGATGCTTTTGAACCAACACTTCCATTATCAGTGGTTTTACACATAGATTATAAGAAAGCTCCACTTGTTATACAAAGATTTGGAGATATTAAAAGACTTGTTGAGCAAACTCTTGATCCTATGGTTTCATCTTATTTTAAAAATATAGGTCAGAAAATGACTTTGATTGAGCTTATACAAAATCGTTCAGAAATTCAGAAAATAGCAACAGATGAAATGAAGCATAAGTTTGAAAATTATAATTTAGAACTTGAAGAGGTTCTCATAGGAACACCATCACCAGATGGAGATGCAAAAATTGAAGAGATTTTAAGACAGCTTAGTGAAAGACAACTTGCTAAGGAAAAAATTGAAACTTATAATTCAAAAATGAAAGCTAGTGAGAAGGAAAAAGAACTTAAAGATTTTGAAGCTAAAGCAGAGCAACAATCAGAACTTACAAAATCAGAAATTAATATTAGAGTTCAAAATAATATTGGTAAGGCAGAGCTAGAAAAAGCGAAACAAGATGCACAAAGACAAAAAGCACTTGCAGAGGCAGAAGCTTATAGAATCAAAAAGCTTGGAGAAGCTGAGGCTGATATGGTAGCTAGAAACGGTATATCAAAAGCTATTGGAATTCGAGAACAGGTGAATGCTTATGGTGGACCACGCTATCAGGTAGTGCAAGATGTAATGAGTAAATTCACAGATGCAATAAAAGAAGGAAGTATTAATATAGTTCCAAACAATGTTGTAACTATGGGTTCAACTGATGGAAGTGGTGGAGCTACAAATGCTATGGAAAGCCTTCTAGCAATTCTTTTATCAGAAAAAATGGGGATAGATTTTAAAGAAGGCAGTGGAGCAGATGAGTCAGAGTTTTCAAAGCATATGAGGGAAGAAATATACAAAAAATTAAATGATGAAAGTGAGAAAGAAAAAGGTATAAATTCAGAAATTAAATAAGAAAGTTATATGAAAAATAAGAATAAAGTGTTAATAAAGTTTGACTAAAAAACTTTTGTGATATATAATCTAATTAATGAGTACTTACTGGTTTTCTTAAGAAACTATTAAGTACAAAACAAATGAAGAAAGAAATGGGTGATTATATGACAGGGTCTATAAGTAAGGGAAATAATAAAAAACAATATAATTCTATGGTTATTGCAGGAGTATTTTTACTAGGTGCATTTGTTGCATTTTTAAATAGTACATTTATGAATGTTGCAATTCCAGATATAATGACAGAACTTAAAATAAGTGTTTCAACAGCACAGTGGTTAAGTACAGGATATATGTTGGTGCTTGGTATAATGATACCTTTCACAGCATTCTTTATTGATAAATTTAAAACAAGAACATTATTCTTTATATCTATGGGACTATTTACAGCGGGGACAATACTTGGAGCAACTGCTCATAGTTTTGATGTTCTTTTAGCAGCAAGACTTATTCAGGCAGCAGGTTCAGGAATAGTAATGCCACTTATGCAAACAGTATTCCTTATAATTTTCCCAATTGAAAAAAGAGGGTTTGCTATGGGAATAGTAGGAGTAGTTATTGCATTTGCACCAGCTATTGGACCTACACTTTCAGGATGGATTATAAATAGTCATCCTTGGAGATATTTATTTTATGTAACATTACCAATTGCTATAATTGATTTAATACTTGGATTTTTCTTATTGAAGAATGTTACTGATAATAAGAAAACTTCACTTGATATTTTATCAGTTATTACATCAATATTAGGATTTGGTGGACTTTTACTTGGAACAAGTAATGCTGGTAATGATGGATTTACAAACCAAAATGTATATATCCCAATAATAATTGGAGTTGTAGCACTTGTGATATTTGTTTGGAGACAACTTACAATGAAATCTCCAATGCTTAATCTTAGAGTATTTAAGAGTAGAGTATTTACTTTCTCAACAATAATAGCAATGATAGTATATGCAGGGCTTATATCTTCAGAACTTATGATACCAATGTACCTACAAAGTGGTAGAGGAGATACAGCACTTGTTGCAGGTCTTGTCCTTATGCCAGGGGCTATTGTGATGGGAATTATGAATCCTATTACAGGGATTTTATTTGATAAATATGGAGCAAGAATACTATCTTTAATAGGACTTGTAATATTTACAGTTGGAACATTTGCATTTGCATTTTTAACAACAAATACAAGTGAGTTTTATATTATGATTATGTATGCAGCTAGATTATTTGGTCTTGGAATGTTCCTTATGCCACTTACAACATCTGGACTTAATACTCTGAAAAGAGAATTATATTCACATGGTAATGCTGTAAATAATACAATGAGACAAATTGCAGGGGCAATAGGTACTTCAATACTTATAACAACAATGACTAAGGTTGCACAGAATTCAGGAATTATAAACCCAGAAAAAGCTTTAATTCATGGAATGAATGTAAGTTTTGGAGTAGCAGGAGTTCTTGGAGTTATAGGACTTATAATTGCAATCTTTGCAGTTAAGAAGAAAGAAATAAAAGTTACAGATTAATATATAGAAAAACTCTTATGATTTTAATTTTAAATCATAAGAGTTTTTTTGTTATTCATTATTCAAAACTGAAGAAAGAGAATTATCACTAAAAAATGTATTAGCATTATATAGGATAAGAGTATCATCAAATTTGTTATCATTTATAAGTTTATGAAGGTCTCCATAGTAATATCTTGGGTCAACAACAGTTATTTTATTATAGTGATGCACTAAAAATGGTATAAGACTATTTGCATATGAATCTTTTAGAATTAATAGTTTTTTATTATTAATAACAGTTGTATTAATATCTATTATAGGATGATTTCCATCAAGAAATATCCCATACTTATCTTTTGTATCAAGCTTATCAAAGTTATATAATGAAGCAGATTTTTTTTGAGATTCTAAGTAGTTTACAGATGTTTTGATATCAGAGTTGTCTGGAAGATATATTTCAATTGAATCAGTAAGACTTGTTCTAAAGCCACTTTTTGATGCCAGTGTACCATTAAAAGAATTACTTACTGTATAGGGCTTAAATTTTATATCTTCTTTCAAATTTAAAGTTTTTTTAATTTCAAGGTATGTTGTATAAGCACTAAGGCTTGTATAGTGGTGGTCTGTCCTATAAAATAAACTTTCACTTGAATTTTTATTAAATATGTCTGTTAAAGGTATAGTTTTTATATTTTTATTAAGTTTTTTATAAAACTCATTAATATAAGTTTCTTGTTTACTAGAATCTACAAGGTCTGGAAGTTTATCATCATAAATATTTATAGCAGTTGGAATTATAGTGGTATAAATATTTGTATCTTTAAATTTGGTAGCAAAAGTATTTATAGCATCTATATTGTTTTTTATATCCTCATTTGATGGTTTAAAATCTTCTATAAGGTAGCCATTATTTGCATAGAAAACATCATTTGAATTTTTTTTACCAAGTACAAGGTCAGATGTTGCTTTAACCCCTATAAATAAATCTCGTCCAACAAATTGGTCAGTCTTATATTTCTCATACTTTTTAAAGTATCTACCATCAAAGAGCCTTTCAACTGTGAATTTTGGCTTTTTAGTTAAAACTCTATTTTCAGAATTAGAGAAATCTTTGTCACTTATAATAAAGTTAAGTGCAACAAAAGCAACTATTGAAGTTATAAAAATTATTGCGATTTTTTTGTAGTAAGAATCATTCATTATCATAACCTCCTAAAATCTAAAGTACAGAAATGGATTATAAGTTTCTGTAACTAGATATGATATTGAAAAAAAGAGTACAAGTACATTAGCTATAATAGGAAGTATATTTTGTCTATCAATAAGTTTTTTAAAGAACTTATATGGTAGAGGAGTACATAATACTATAAGTACAACAAAAATTATCAAATAGTTTGATAAGTAATAAAAGGCTGACATATCAAAAAGCCCAAGACTTCCAGCAGAGAATAATAATTTAATATAGTCTAGTGCATAAGTCATATCAGGAGATGCAAAGAAAACCCAACCTATTATAATAAAAAACATTGTATAAAAGTGTGATAGAAAACTTGGAAGTTTATCTAAGATATCTTTTAAAAACATTTTTTCTATAAATAATATAAGTCCGTAGTAAAGTCCCCAAACTATAAAGTTGAAACTTGCACCATGCCATAGTCCTGTTATAAGCCAAACAATAAATAAATTTCTGCTTTGTTTAAGTAGTGAACATCTATTACCACCAAGAGGGATATAGATATATTCCCTAAACCAAGAGCCTAGTGATATATGCCATCTCCTCCAAAATTCAGTTATACTTTTTGATGTATATGGATAGTTGAAGTTTTCTATGAAATTAAAGCCAAACATTTTTCCAAGTCCTATTGCCATATCAGAGTAGGCAGAGAAGTCAAAATATATTTGAAATGTGAATGCTATAATACCAATCCAAGCTGTAAGAACTGAAATTTCAGAAAGGCTTGTACTAGATATGGTTGTCCAAAGAAAGCCTATGTTATTAGCAAGTAATACTTTTTTACCAAGCCCTAAGATAAATCTTTGAGAGCCTTCACCAAAGAGTGAAAGACTTTCTTTTCTATCAGATAATTCATCATTAACATCCTTATATCTAACAATAGGACCAGCAACAAGCTGAGGGAACATAGTTACATATAAAGAGAATGATATGATATTTTTTTGAACTCCCACTTTTTTTAGATAAACATCTATGATATAAGAAAGAGTTTGGAAAGTATAAAATGATATTCCAATTGGAAGAGGTAAATTTATAGCTATAATATCAAGTGAAAAAACAGTATTTATGATATCAATTAAAAAGCCATAATATTTAAAAAATCCAAGTATTAAAATATTGATAGAGATAGTAAAAATTAAAATCCATTTAGCTTTTTTTGAATCATTGCTATATTTATCTAAAAGTATACCCATAAAATAATCAAAGATAGTTGTAAAAAGCATAAGAAAAATATAAATAGGCTCACCAAATGCATAGAAAAAAAGGCTCATCAAAAGAAGAACAAGATTTTTAAGCTTTTTTGGTGAAATATAATATAAGCCAAGTGTTATAGGTAGAAAAGTAAATAGAAAAATTATACTACTAAAAACCATTTACTTATCACCACCCTTTAAAGCTGTTTTAAATATTTCATATATATCATCACTATTATTTGAAACACAGTAAAATATATAATTACCTTTTATTTTAAGAGTGTAATCTTCTAAAAGTTCACATTGCTCTGGCCCATAAGAACCAAAGGTTTCAATTTGTTTATCAACACGATTTTCTATAATATCTTTTATTGCATCTATATTTGAGGTGTCATTAAGTTTTAAAACAAGAATTTCATTAACATCCATAGTATTAGTAGGAGTATAGATTAAAAAGTCAGAAAAATCTGAGCCTTTTAATCCAAAAAATCTTTTAAGTGATTTAGAATCTCCTTTTTTTAAGTTTTCATCAGAAGTATTATCATCAAGAGATAACTCTAAAGAGTTAAAATTGATAGTATGATTTGCAGAACATCCTAAAAAAGATAAGGAAAATAAAAATATAATTGCTAGAGTAAATTTTTTTATCAATTTAAGCCCTCCTTAAATGTATTCTTTGAGTAAATTAAGCCAATGTCTATAAAAGTCAGGAGCAAAATGCATTCCATCAGGTCCAACAAGCTGTGGATTGTTTAAAACTACATGAGATGAATCAACAAAAGTAATATCAAGGTCTTTACACATTTTTTTAAGTGCCTTATTATAATCAGGAATCTTAGTGTATATAGTCCTATTTTTATAAACATGCTCTGAAACAGGCATAACTCCATTAATTATAATTTTAGAATTTGGAACTTGCTTTTGTATTGCAGTTATAAGTTTTTTATAGTCTGTTATAAATAAATCAATATTATCTTGATATATTAAAATATCATTCATTCCAAATAAAGTAATAACAGAACTAGGAGATAAATCCTTTAATATAGTTATGCTAGAATTTGTAGTTTTATTAATATTAGTTCCCATTTTAGCGATAACAGAAGATTTATTTAAAATATCATAAACAGCAAGTCCCTCAACCTGAGAATCACCTATAATAACAGTGCTTGAAAAAATATCTTTAAAGTTAAGAGTGCTTAGTTCTTCTGTATTAAAAGTAGAACGAATATTTTTAATTTCATTTTCAACATCTGCTAAATCATTTGAGTTTTGTTTTTTTACAGTATCTAAATCAGTAGTTTTTACATCATCAGAAATATGAGTGTTAGAAACTGCAATATAAGCTAAATTAAAACTTACAGCAATAACTAATATGCCTATTATAAAAATTGTTTTTTTATTATAAAAATCCATTTAAGTTCTCCTTATAAAAGTAGGATTTACAATTAAAATTTAGTAGACTATTTGCTTTTAAAAAGAAAATAGAAACTTTAATGGTAAATATATTTATCTTTATAGTTTATTAATAAGGAAAATATAAAATGATAAAAATAATATAAGTAATAAAAATTTAGGAATTAAAAAATATTAAAAGATTAGAAAGTTTAAGAATGGTAGAAGAATAAAAAAAATTACTCATGCACAAAGCATGAGTAATTTTTTGTGTTTTATAGATTTATAATTTCTAAATCATCTGGAACTAAAATAATACCATCAAATTTAGCTTGTCCTTCATTAATGTAACGTTCTTTTCTATTAGCTAAATCTTTATCTTCTGTATGATATAAAATAACTGTTTTAGCATTTACAGTTTTAGCATTTTCACAGGCATCAAGTGCTGTGGCATGATGTTTTTCATAAGGTTTAAATATATCTTTTTCAGAATATAAGCAAAAAGCTTCATGTAATAGATAATCTACATTACTTGCATATTTAAATTCAGACTCTCTATAATACTCATCTCCAAGGAATGTTAAAGTCTTTCCATTTAAAAGCTCAGTTTTAAATCCATATTGTAAAAGCTTTGTACTACCTATATCAAAGAAAGTAGTTTTTCTTCCAAGTATATTTAAAGTCATATCATTTGTTACTTCTTTAAATATAATTTCATTATTAAACATATCTAAGAATTTCTTTTTAAGAACTATGTTACAAATAGTTTTAATTGCTTTAAGAACTGATTGTTCACCATATACAGTAAAGTTACCATCATATGATTTTTTAGCTATTGAAGTTGCAATAGCTCTTATAACCCAAGGTGCACCAAGTATATGGTCGCTATGAGTATGTGATATAAACATATGTTTAATGTTATTTATTTTAATATTAGATTTTTCTAAATTTACAAGAATATTATTTCCACCACCAGCATCTATAAGAAAATGTTCATTATTATCTGAAAGTGTAAAGCATGTATTGTAGCACTTAGTAACCATGGCAGAGCCAGTCCCAAGTATAGTTAGTTTCTCCATAATTCATTACTCCTATAAGTTAAATTTCTTTTTACATAATTATAGCATATTTAAAATACTCATTTTAAAGTGATAAATTTAAAATGAGTAGTAAGTTATAAAAAATTGTAAGTAAAGACTTAAATCTTTTATAAAATTAGAATAATAAAAAATGTTTTAAGAAATTTTTATAAAAGTGTTAATCTTGTGATTATCTCTTTATGTGCTGGATAGGTAGCTAAAAGGAAATTTCTTTCAAATAGTTCAAAGTCAGAGAATTCAAATCCTGGTGAAACCATACATCCTACAAGAGAGAAGCCTTTATTATTCATAGCTGAACCAAATATATAATTTTTAGGAACAAGTACTTGAGGACTTTCTCCATTTGCCATATCAAGTCCAAGTTGTTTAGTGATTAGCTCTCCAGTAGGACTTATCATATATATAGTAAGTGAATTACCAGCATGGTAGTACCACATTTCATCTGATTTTAATCTGTGGAAGTGTGAGACTTCACCATCTCTTAGTAAAAAATATATATTAGTCCAAAGATTTCTTTTACCTGTAATATCTGTATTTAAACTATCAGTTGTTATAATTTGCTCTGACAAAAAGCTTGGTTTATAAAAGCGAGGCCACTGAAAAAAGAATTTTTATGATTTTTTATATGAAATAAAAATACCCA
>NZ_CAMQRY010000074.1 GCF_947036855.1 uncultured Clostridium sp. | reverse complement strand
TCAATTGGCAGAGCAGCTGATTTGTAATCAGCAGGTTATCGGTTCAAGTCCGATTGCTAGCTCCAATAACAAGGTGGGGTTCCCGAGTGGCCAAAGGGAACAGACTGTAAATCTGTCGTCGTAGACTTCGAAGGTTCGAATCCTTCTCCCACTACCATTTTTTTATAAGAGAATAAATTCCAGATAATAAGGTCGCATAGCTCAGCTGGGAGAGCACCTGCCTTACAAGCAGGGGGTCACAGGTTCGAGCCCTGTTGCGACCACCATTTAAATAATTAGAAAATAGAATATGCTGGCATGGCTCAATTGGCAGAGCAGCTGATTTGTAATCAGCAGGTTATCGGTTCAAGTCCGATTGCTAGCTCCAATAACAAGGTGGGGTTCCCGAGTGGCCAAAGGGAACAGACTGTAAATCTGTCGTCGTAGACTTCGAAGGTTCGAATCCTTCTCCCACTACCAAGTAGATACTTATATTAGTATCTACTATTTTTCTATATAAGTTAAAGAATGCAAAAAGATAACAAAGTAATTAAATAAATAAAACTCTTATCAAGAGTGGTGGAGGGACATGGCCCGATGAAACCCGGCAACCAGTTAGAAATAACTACGGTGCCAATTCCTGCAAAATATTAATCGATTTAATATTTTGCCAGATAAGAGGAGATATATATGTATATATAAGTCTCTTCTTAATTGAGGAGGCTTTATTTTTTTTAATATAAATAAACGAGAGGAGGAAGTTACTCTAAACATAATATTATTAGAGTAACAAACAAAATTATGAGAAGATTATTTACATCAGAATCAGTAACAGAAGGACACCCAGATAAAATATGTGATCAAATTTCAGATGCAGTATTAGATGCTATAATGGCACAAGACCCAGAGGCTAGAGTTGCTTGTGAAACAGCAGTTACAACAGGTCTTGTAGTTGTTATGGGAGAAATAACAACTAATTGTTATGTTGATATTCCTAAAGTTGTAAGACAAAAAGTAAGAGAAATTGGATATGACAGAGCTAAGTACGGATTTGACTGCGATACATGTGGTGTTATGGTAACACTTGATGAGCAATCAAGAGATATAGCTATGGGTGTTGATGAAGCACTTGAGTCAAGAGAAGGAAAAAAAGATGAAGTTGAAGCTGTAGGAGCTGGAGATCAAGGAATGATGTTTGGTTTTGCTACAAACGAAACAGAAGAATATATGCCTGCACCAATAGCTATGGCTCATAGATTAGCTAGAAGATTATCAGAAGTTAGAAAAAATGGAACAGTTCCATATTTAAGACCAGATGGTAAAACTCAAGTTACTGTTGAATATGAAAACAACAAACCAGTTAGAATTGACACAATAGTTATTTCAACACAACATGGTGAAGATGCAACAGCAGAGCAAATTAGAGAAGATTTAATGGAACATGTAGTAAGAGCTGAAATGCCAGCAGAATTATTAGATGCAAACACAAAATACTTCATCAACCCAACAGGAAGATTCGTTATCGGAGGACCTCAAGGGGATGCTGGACTTACAGGAAGAAAAATTATCGTTGATACATACGGTGGATATGGTAGACACGGTGGTGGAGCTTTCTCAGGAAAAGATTGTACTAAAGTTGATAGATCAGCAGCTTACGCAGCTAGATGGGTAGCTAAAAACTTAGTAGCAGCTGGTGTTGCTGATAAATTAGAAATACAAGTTGCTTATGCAATTGGTGTTGCTAAACCAGTTTCAATAGTTGTTGATACATTCGGAACAGGTAAAATAGCTGATGAAAAAATTGCTAAAATAATTGATGCAGTATTTGACCTAAGACCAGGAGCAATCATTAGAGATTTAGATTTAAGAAGACCTATATACGCTCAAACAGCAGCATATGGTCATTTTGGTAGAACTGATGTTGAACTTCCTTGGGAAGGGTTAACAAAAGTTGAAGAGATTAAGAAATATCTTTAATTTTTAATAAATTTAAAGAGCTAAACTAGGAAACTAGTTTGGCTCTTTTTTGTAAAAAATAGTACGGAATATAGCTAAATCATTATTAAATTCAAACTTTGCAAAAGTTCTATAATTTAATAAAAAAAGATGCTCTTAAAATTAAGAACATCTTTCATATATACTAAGCTTCGTGAACTAATTTACCATTTACATAAACTGATTTAATTCTAATTTCTTCATCAAATAATAAGAAATCTGCATCAAATCCTTCTTTGATTTGTCCTTTTCTATCATCAACTTTACAGTGTTTAGCTGGATTGTATGATGCCATATTAACTACTTCATTTAATGGGAAGTCTGTATTTTGCCATACATTTCTTACAGCATTATCAAGTGTTAAAATTGAACCAGCAAGAGATCCATTTAATAATCTTGCAGCTCCATCTTTAACAATAACAGGCTGTCCACCTAAACTATACTCACCATCAGGCATACAACAAGCCATCATAGCATCAGTAACTAATAAAGTCTTATCAGTACCTTTGATTTTATAAGCTGTTCTAAGACTTGGGTAAGCTATATGAATTCCATCAGAAATAGTTTCGGTTGTAATATCTGTATCAAATATAGCACCTACAGTTCCAGGAGTTCTATGAGTAAATCCTGACATTGCATTAAATAAATGAGTTGCATGTGAACATCCACATTTAATACCTTCCATAGCTTCTTCATAAGTTGCTTTTGTATGTCCTATAGCAGCTACGATATTTCTACCTGCTAAATATTTGATAAGCTCTTTAGCTCCATCAACTTCTGGTGCAAGTGTTAATGATACAACTGCATCCTCATAATCTCCAACTATTTTATTAAAGTTTTCGATTGATGGTGGAATTAAGAAGTTTGGATTTTGAGCACCTATTGCTGATAGACTTATGAAAGGTCCCTCAAGGTGAGCACCTAAAACATTAGCTCCATCTGTTCCATTTTCTTTAGCTTCTTTAATAACTTTCATTGATTTAACAATATCCTCAGCTGCAACAGTCATTGTTGTAGGTGTGAAAGAAGTTGTCCCTCTTTGAACTATAACTTTAGCTATTTCATTTATCGCTTCAAAAGTACCATCCATAGTATCATGTCCACCAGCCCCATGAATGTGAACATCTATAAATCCTGGTGCAAGGTATAAACCTTTTGCATCAATAATATTTTCTTCTGATATATTAGTTGGATTGATTTTTGCAATCTTTCCATCTTTAATTAAAACAGAACCTTCTTCAACTCTGTCTAAATACACAATTTTACAATTTTTAATTAACATACTAAAACCCTCCTTACATTATAAGTATATTTTAATTCATTTTAAGTTAATAAGTCAATTATTCCAGTTCATATAAATGATTTAAATTTTCCAAATATGATATAATCATAATAATAGAATCTATGTTTTAGGAGTGGAAAATGGAAGAATTAAAAGGTATTGTTGAAAGTATTGTATTTAAAAGTGAAGATACAGGATATACAGTTGTTAGATTTAGAGAAGGAACGCAAGTTCATACAATAGTAGGGCTTGTTCCACATATAAAAGAAGGGCAGAGTTTAAAACTTAAAGGTTCTTGGGCTGCACATTCTCAGTTTGGTAGGCAGTTTAAGATTGAAGAGTGTGAAGAGATTTTACCAACTTCAAAGGAAGGTATAGAGAGATATCTTGCATCAGGAGTTATACATGGGATTGGTCCTGTTACTGCAAAAAAGATTATTTCAAAGTTTGGAGATAAAACTTTAGAAATTCTTGATAATGATATAAGTAAACTTAAGCTTGTTGAGGGAATTGGTAAAAAGAAATTAGAGATTATAATTGATTCTTATAATGAACAAAAAGAACTTAAGAATATTACTTTGTTTTTCCAAGAGCATGGTATAAGTATGAATCAAACTCTTAAAATTTATAAAAAATATGGAAATATAGCAATTGATGTTGTTAGAGATAATCCATATGTTCTATGTGATGAGATTTCAGGGATTGGATTTAGAACAGCTGATAAAATAGCACAATCAATTGGAATTGAGAAGATTTCAGCTTTTAGAATTCAAAGTGGACTTAGGTTTTTAATTAATAATTTCTGCGCATCAGGAAATACATATATGCCAAAAGAACTACTTATAAGAGAAGCGGTTGAAGCTTTAGATGTTGATATAAAAATAGTTGAGGAAAATATAGTTAATGCAAGTCTTGATAATAAGGTGAAAATAGAAATGCTTGAAGAACATGAAGGTGTTTTTACTATTCCATATTATTATAGTGAACTTGGGATTACTAATAAAATATTAACTCTTGCAATTTCTAATTTTCAAAATGTTAATGTTGATATTGATGAACTTATTTGTAGGTTTGAAGGTTTTAATAAAATTAACTTTGCATCATCACAAAAAGAAGCAATACTTGGTGCATTTACTAATGGGATTGAGATTATAACAGGTGGACCAGGTACAGGTAAAACAACTATTATAAAGGCTATTATTGATATATTTGAACAATGTAAAATGAAGGTTGTTTTAGCAGCTCCAACAGGAAGAGCCGCTAAGAGAATGTCAGAGTCTACAGGAAGAGAAGCAAAAACTATACATAGGCTTTTAGATATGGTAGTTGCTGATAATGAAGAGGAAAAAGTTTTTCAAAAGATAGATTCTGAGCCAATAGATACAGACGTTATAATAGTTGATGAAGCATCTATGATTGATGTTTCGCTTATGAATAATTTATTAAAGTCTATAAAAGTAGGAACTAGACTTATTATTGTTGGAGATATAGATCAACTTCCATCAGTTGGAGCAGGAAATGTTTTAAGTGATTTAATTGATAGTAAGTTTACTAAAGTTGTAAGACTTGGAGAGATATTTAGACAAGGTAAAGAGAGTATGATTGTTGTTAATGCACATAAAATTAATAAGGGAGAAATGCCACTTTTAAATGAAAAAGGTAAGGATTTTTTCTTTGTTAGAGAAGAGATGCAAGATAGAATGGTCGAAACTATTGTTGATTTGATTAATAGAAGACTTCCAAAGTTTAATTCATCATGGGATAAATATAAGGATATTCAAATTCTTTCACCTATGAAAAAAGGGAATGTTGGAGTTTTAAATTTAAATCAAAGAATTCAAGAAGCTTTAAATGAGAAGAAACCTTATAAACAAGAAAAAGTTTATAGAGATATTACCTTTAGAGAAGGTGATAAAGTTATGCAAATTAAAAATAATTATAAGCTTAAATGGACTAGAATTAATGGTTTTGGTGATAATGAAGGAGAAGGAGTTTTTAATGGTGATATGGGCTTTATTGAGTCTATAGATAATAATGCAAAGACTTTAGCAATTATATTTGATGATGAAAAAAGAGTAGTTTATGATTTCACATTTTTAGATGAACTTGAACTTGCATATGCAATTACTATACATAAAAGTCAGGGAAGTGAATTTCCAGTTGTTATAATTCCTGTTTATATGGGAGCACCTTTTCTTATGAATAGAAATCTTCTTTATACAGGTATAACAAGAGCTAAAAAAATGGTTGTAGTTGTTGGAGTTCCAAGAGCACTTAAATCTATGGTTGATAATACAAGAAGTAGTGATAGGTATTCATCACTTAAATGGAGAATTACAGAAATTATTAAAAATGATGCATTTGAAAGTAGTAAAGGTGAGGAGAGTATAGAAATTAAGGAGGAGTAGTTTGTGGAAAAAAGGCGTTATTATAAGGGAAAAGAAGCTGGTGTTATAGGAATTAACGAAGCTTGCATACAAGATGATAAAGTTATAAACATTATTATGGAGCCATATAAAGCTAAAGTTGTTATAGAGGAATTAATGAATTTAAATACTAAAAAAAGATTTTTATATCTTACTTTTAGAGATATGGTTTTAAGTACAGCGTGTATTTATGAAAAGCTTATATTTGATAATTTTGAGAAGATATCTAAGTCATATGATTTTATCATAATTGATGATATAAGTTTTTATTCTAATTATAATAAGGCTGCTATTATGGAAATTGTTGATTTAGCATATAAAATGGCTGAAAAGATATTAGTATTTTCAATAGATGTTATGATACCAAGTGTTTTAAAGCTATATATAACAACACAGACTAAAGAAACTCATTTTAAAGAACCAAGAATAATTGTAACAAGGTTTGATTTAAGAGAGAGAATTCCAGCTGTTTTCTATACGTATTTAGAGTGGTTTAATAGTAAAGATGAGAATGTAATTATATATGTTGAGGAAGAAAAAGCAAGAGCTGTATATCATAAGTTTATGGAATTTGAAAAATCTTTAAAGGGTGTTGAAGTTATTTTATATGAGGGATGCAGTGTTGATTTATATAGAAGTATGAATGAGAGAAGAAATTCGATTATAATACACAGTAATATCCAAGGGCTTATTGATAATATAAAGAATACTAATGTAATAATGTATAATGATAACAAAGATTTTTATTCATATAAAGAAGTTGTGTTTTTATGTGGTAGATATTCTGTTTTACAGGAAAAGAAAGAGCTTATTTTACTGAGTAAAAAAGAAAGTATAAATATAGATAAAGCTAAAGAGATTGCAAGATTATATAATGAGATACCTTGGAGGGATGAGTAATATATTAAAATATTTATTTAATTGTGTTTTAGAAGTAGTTTATCCAAGAAAATATGAGTGTTTATATTGTGGAGAAACTATTGAAGAGGGTGTACTTTGTAAGAAATGTATAAATACTAGCAGTGATGTTGAGGGTGAGTATCAAATTAAAAATATTAAAGTTTATAGTTGTAAATATTACTCAACTACTTTTAGGAAAATTGTATCAGAATATAAAACCTTTAAAAATTTTGAGGTTGGAGATTATTTTATTGAATTGCTTGTTGATAAAATAAAGAAAGAAAATATAGTGTTTGATTATATTTCTTTTGTTCCTAGTTCTAATAAAACTATAAAAAAAAGAAAATTTGACCATATGAAATATTTAGCTGATGGTGTTGCTAAAATTTTAGAAAAAGATGTTGTGAATATTCTTTTGAAGAATAATGATATTAAGGAACAAAAAAGATTAAATGCATCAGAGCGAGAGAAAAATATGAAAGTTGCATTTGAGGTTTGTAAAAATATAGATTTTATAAGTGGAAAAAGAGTGTTATTTATAGATGATGTACTTACAACAGGGGCTACTCTTAGAATTTGCAAAGAAATTGTAGAAAAAACTCATAAAATTGATATTATACTATTGACTGTTTTAAAAAGTAGTATATAATAATATATGGTGCTAGGTCTGTGGTTGAAAGTCGATGCCAGTTGCAGGCGAAACGATCCACGTAAGCTAAACAAAAGTTTTAGTGAGCATGGTGCAGCTTAGAAGTAAGCCCTACCGAGAAAATCGAGAGGATTAGTAGTGAGAGGATGATACCGGGTAGCGAAAGTTCCAGTAGGCGAGTGTGGGGTCAAAGATCAGGTCAGCTAGCACCTTTATAAAACTATTAGATTATATCTAATGGTTATTTTTTTGCCTTTTTTGAAAAAGACCCTACATTTTACTTTACTACGAAAACATTTACATGTCAATCTGCAAAAAAATGTAAAAAATGAAGCTAATTTATTCTAATCAGGTTAATTAGAAAAATTTGATAGAAGAGTGTAATTTTTTGGACTTTGATGTTATGAGAGAGTAAGGGTAAAATAAAGATATAAAATAAGCAATTAAATTAATTAGATTTAATTTAACTGTTCTTCGAAAGGGGCTGAGCATATGAAGGTAAAAATTCATGCTAGAAATATTAAATTAACAGAGGCTTTAAAAGATGCAGCTGAGAAAAAAGTTTTAAAACTTGAGAAATACTTTATAGAAGATGTAGAGGCTAAAATAACATTAAGTGTTCAGAAGAATAGACATATCGTTGAAGTGTTAATACCATTTAACGGAATTTGTGTAAGAGCAGAAGAGTCAACAGAGGATATGTATAAATCAATAGATTTAGTTGAAGAAAAATTAGAAAGACAAATTGTTAAATATAAAACTAAGCTTAAAAAGGATGAATATAGTTCAATTAGATATCCTTCAGTTGAGCATGTTAAGTATAAAACAGAGTCAGAAGAAAGTAAAATTGTAAAAGTTAAGAAATTTGACTTTAAACCAATGGATGAGGAAGAAGCAGTTCTTCAAATGGAACTTATAGGACATAATTTCTTTGTATATAAAGATGGGACAACTAATGAAACTAAAGTTGTATATAAAAGAAGAGATGGAAATTATGGTTTAATTGAACCAGATGATTTTAATTAATAGAGAATAATAAATTTAGTTTAAATATGTCAGTAGCGATAATTATATTGCTACTGATTTTTTTTAGGGATAATTAAATAGGAGATGATTTTTTTGTATTTTGATTTTTATAGTGAGACAGGAAAAACCTTTAATGAGGATATTGCCTATATAAATAATGATATAGCTTTTGTTTTAGATGCATCAACTGGGCTTTTAGATGAAAAAATAACAAGTTTTGATAGTGATGGTCAGTGGTTTGTTAGTAGATGGAATGATTATCTAAAAAAAGAACTTAGAAATTTTGATAAAAGTATAAAAGATATAGTTTATGATGGGATTATAAAAATTCGTGATGAATTTTACGATATTGCAGGTAAGGTAATTAATGATAAACTTGAAAGACCATCTGCATCATTAGCTATTATAAGAATATTAGAAAATGATAATATAGAATATTTTATGCTTGGAGATTGTACGCTTTTATATAGTAAGGATAATAAAGATTTTATAGTAAAAGATAGAGCTGTTGAAAAATTAGATGCGGTAGCGATTAAAGAGGTTATTAGGCTTAGGGAAGAATATGGATATTCTTTTACAGAGGCTAGAAAGGAAGTTACAAAACTTCTTATGAGTAATAGAATGCTCAAAAATCAGAATGATGGATATTTTGTTTTAGAGTTTGAGGAAGAGGCTATTAATCATTCTATTGAAGGGGTTTTAGAAAAAATTGAGAATATAGCTATTATGAGTGATGGTTATTCTGCTATTTTTGATACTTATAATTATTGTAATGAGGGTGAGTTTTTAGATTTATTAAGTGAAAATGGGGCTAAATACTTGTATGATATTATACGGAAGATAGAAAATGAAGATTTTGATATGATACAGTATCCAAGACTTAAAAAAGGTGATGATTCTACTGTCGCTTTTTATCATTTTATGAAATAATACTTGTTAAAAAAGGTATTAAATGTTATATTAAATAAAAATTCAAGTTCGTATATGCTCAAAAATATGGTTTGAGTGTTTCTACAGGAAACCTAAATTTCCTAACTACGAATGTATAGTTTGCTATATATTCATAATTTTTCGGATTTGATTTGCATGGGGGTATATATGCAATTATTAAAAGATAAGATAATGAAAGATGGAATAGTAAGAGCTGGTAATATATTAAAGGTTGATAGTTTTTTAAATCATCAAATGGATATAAGACTTTTAAATGAGATTGGTAAAGAGTTTAAAAAGAGATTTGAAGGGGAAAAAATTGATAAAATACTTACAATTGAAGCATCTGGTATTGGTATAGCAGCTATTGTTTCACAGTATTTTGATTTTGTTCCTGTTGTTTTTGCTAAAAAAACAGAAAGTTTAAATCTTGATAGTGATTTATATGAAGCAAAAGTTAAGTCATTTACAAAAAATAAAGAGTACAATGTTAGAGTTGGAAAAAGATTTTTAGTTAAGGGTGAAAATGTTTTAGTTATAGATGATTTTTTAGCTAAAGGATGTGCATCAAAGGGACTTATGGAAATTATAAAACAATCAGAAACTAATCTTATTGGAGTTGGAATTGTTATAGAAAAAGGATTCCAAGAGGGGAGAGAAGTTTTAGAAGCTTTAGGTGCTAGAGTTGAATCACTTGCTATACTTGATGAGTTTAATGATGGAGAGATAAAATTTAAATAGAAGATAGAATAATTTATTAAAGCCATGGTAACTATTAATATTATAGGTACTGTGGCTATTTGTTTGAAAAAAATATACAAAAGATTTAAAATTTACCTAAATAAAGAAGTTTAATTGAAAATATGCTAAGATAAGTGTTATAATTAACAATAAATAATTGAGAGAATTAAGGAGAATTAATAATGGGTTTCTTAGAAAAGATTTTTGGGAATTATAGTGATAAACAAGTAAAAAGAATTATGCCTATGGTTGATAAAATAGATGCATTGGTTCCAGCTATGGAGAAGTTATCAGAAGATGAACTTAAAGGAAAAACTCAAGAGTTTAGAAATAGACTTGAAAAGGGTGAAACTTTAGATGATTTATTAGTTGAAGCTTTTGCTGTTGTTAGAGAGGGTGCAAGAAGACAACTTGGTATGAGTCATTATAGAGAGCAAATGGTTGGAGGAATAGTTCTTCACCAAGGAAGAATATCAGAAATGAAAACAGGTGAAGGTAAAACTTTAGTTGCTACACTTCCAGTTTATTTAAATGCTCTAAGTGGAAAAGGGGTTCATGTTATTACTGTAAATGACTACCTTGCACAAAGAGATAGAGAACAAATGGCTCAGGTATATGAATACTTAGGACTTACAACAGGGGTTGTTGTTCATGGAATTAATAATGATGAGAGAAGAGCATCTTATAATGCGGACATAACATATGGAACAAATAATGAATTTGGGTTTGATTACTTAAGAGATAATATGGTTATCTATAAAGAAGAAAGAGTTCAAAGAAAACTTAACTACTGCGTAGTGGATGAGGTTGACTCAATTCTTATAGATGAAGCTAGAACACCACTTATTATTTCAGGTCAAGGTGAAAAATCAACAGATTTCTATAAAATAGCAGATTTCTTTGTTAAAAGACTTACAGAAGAAACTCATTATACTATTGATGAAAAAGGTCATGCTGTTATGTTAAGTGATGAGGGTATTGAAGAGGCAGAGAAAGCATTTAATGTAGATAACTATGCTGATGCTGATAATATGCAACTTCAACATTATGTAACACAAGCTTTAAAAGCAAATTGTTTAATGAAGCTTGATAAAGATTATATGACTAAAGATGATGAAATTATAATTGTTGATGAATTTACAGGAAGACTTATGGAAGGTAGAAGATATTCAGATGGACTTCACCAAGCGATTGAGGCTAAAGAGGGTGTTAAGATTAAAAGAGAATCTAAGACACTTGCAACAATCACATTCCAAAATTATTTCAGAATGTACAATAAATTATCAGGAATGACTGGTACAGCTTTAACTGAAGAAAATGAGTTTAGAGATATCTATAACTTAGATGTTGTTGTTATTCCAACTCATAGACCAATTATGAGAAAAGACCAAAGAGATTTAGTTTATAAAAATCAAAAAGGGAAATATTTAGCTATTGTTGAAGATATTATTGAAACAAATAAAAAAGGTCAGCCAGTTCTTGTTGGTACTACAAGTATTGAGAAGTCAGAAGTTGTTTCAACTCTTTTAAAACAAAGAAAAATACAGCATAAAGTTCTGAATGCTAAGTATCATGAGCAAGAGGCTGAGATAGTTTCTGAAGCAGGTACATTTGGAAGAATTACAATTGCTACAAACATGGCAGGAAGAGGAACTGATATTAAACTTGGAGATGGTGTTCGTGAAGTTGGTGGTTTAAAAATCATTGGTACAGAAAGACATGAATCAAGAAGAATAGATAATCAACTTAGAGGACGTTCAGGAAGACAAGGAGATGCAGGAGAGTCAAGATTCTATGTATCACTTGAGGATGATTTAATGAGATTATTTGGTTCAGATAGAGTTATAGCTATTGCAGATAAACTTGGCCTTGCAGATGATGAAGCAATTGAAAATGGAATGGTAACTAAAACTATTGAAAATGCTCAGAAAAAAGTTGAGGGTAATAACTTTGACATAAGAAAGAGTCTTCTTGGTTATGATGATGTTATTAATAAGCAAAGAGAAATTATATATAAGCAAAGAACAGAAGTTCTTGAAGGTGAAGATTTAAAAGCAAGTATTACAGGTATGATTGATAGCATAATTAATGATGCTGTAGCACTTCACTTAACAGAAGATGAAGAAGATATTGCTGCTTCAATTAAACTTTTATTAACTTACTTAACAGATATATTCCTTCCAGAAGGCACATTTACTGTTGAAGAACTTGAAAATAAAGATTTTGAAGAAATCAATGAAATATTACTTGCTAAAGCACATGAGTTATACAATGAAAAAGAAGAGTCAATTGGCTCAGAACAAATGAGAGAAATTGAAAGAGTTATACTTCTTAAAATTGTTGATACTAAGTGGATGGACCATATAGATAGCATGGATCATTTAAAGCAAGGTATTGGTCTTATGGCTTATAAGCAACAGGATCCAGTTCAAGCTTACCAACAACAAGGTAGTGATATGTTTATAGAAATGATTGATAGTATTCAACATGATACTGTTAAATATTTATATCATGTAAGAGTTCAATCACAAGCTCCAGAAAGAGAGCATGTTGTTAAAGAGACATCAGCAACTCATGGTGGAGATAATACTCCAGCTAAGAAAGAGCCTATTAGATCAGAAAAAATGACTGGTAGAAATGAACCTTGTCCATGTGGAAGTGGTAAAAAGTATAAAAACTGCTGTGGAAGAGAAATAGTTTAATATAAAATTTTGTAAAAGCTCATAGGAGAAATTCTTCTATGGGCTTTTATTT
>NZ_CAMQRY010000073.1 GCF_947036855.1 uncultured Clostridium sp. | reverse complement strand
ACCAACACCACCTCCAACACCTGATACATCGGTATCTAAAGATGGGCAAGTTACGAATGTAACTAGTAGTCTTAGAATAAGATCAGCATCAAATACAAGTTCATCAATTGTTGGATATTTATATCCAAATGAAAAATTTAAAATAATTGGTGAGAGTGGAAGTTGGTATAAGATTAATCATAAAGGAAAAACAGGATACATTCATAAAGATTATGCAAAAGTTATATCATCAGGTGGAGGAACAGTACAACCTCCAAAACCTGTAGAACCTACAACACCAGATGTAAAACCTGAAAATGGTAAAGGTGAAGTTATAAATGTTTCAAGTAATCTTAGAATAAGAAGCAATCCAAATACTTCATCATCTATAGTTGGATATTTATCAGCAGGAAATAGATTTGATATAACTGGAAAAAGTGGTTCTTGGTATAAGATAAACTACAATGGTAAGGTTGGATATGTTCATTCGGATTATGTTAGAAAAGTTATTGATGATAATAATAGTGGACAAGTTTCTAATAAATATGATAAAGTACTTTCAATAATGAAGGCACATATAGGAACTCCTTATGTATTTGGTGGTTCAGGTGAATATATTACTACATCATCACTTAATGCACTAAAAAATAGATTCCCAGGTCAAGCCTATTCAGTACCATCAAAGTATATGAATGCAAATTATAGAGCATTTGATTGCTCGGGATTTACTCAGTGGGCATTTAACCAAGTTGGAGTAAGTCTTGGAAGGACAACATATGATCAAGTTAATGCAGGGGTTGAAGTTAATGCATCAAATGCAAAACCAGGAGATTTACTATTCTTTAGTAATCTTGGACATGTAGGTATGTATATTGGAAATGGACAATGGATAGAATCACCTAAAACAGGTGAATATGTTAGAATTACGAATGTTCCTTGGAATTTAATAGGAAGAGCAAGAAGAGTATTATAAATTAATAATATTAAAACTATACAACCATACAAACTTAACATAAGTTTTGTATGGTTTTTCTTTTTTTAGATTAAAAGCGTATTTTTTTCAGCTTTCGTAAATAAACATAGATAAGAAAGAAATCTTATGGGGAATTTAGGAGGGTATTATGGAAAAAGGGTATGAGAGTATTTTAAAGTTACTTAGTGAAGGTGAAGATATAGTATTTAAGACCGATAGGAATTTTAAGTTTGGGGAAAAAAACTTACTTGTTGTAGGTGAAAAGATTTTTTGTGTAAGTAATCTTGGAAGGATTTTTATTGCAGATAAAAATAAGAGATTAAAAAATATAAAGGTTTTTGAATATAATCATAGAACTAAAAATATTAAATTTAAAGTATTAACAAAAGATAATATTATTGCTATAAATTCAAGAGATTTTACAGATAATAAGACAGAAAGTTTTATTATTAATATGAAAATAGATGATTTCGTTAATATTTGCAGAAAAGTTGATGATAGTCCATTTTTGGTAGAGTGGAGTAAATACGCAATTAAGGTAGATGAGGGGATATATGAAACAGGGCTGTTAGAGTTTAGAGAAGAAGAAGTTAGCATAAATACAATAAGTAATAAAGTGAATATTAAATATAGTGAGATTATAGACTATAAGGTTTTAAAAAGTTGTATTCATATAATAACTAATAATAGTGCTTATTATAATATTTTGATTCATTGTTTTAATAAAAGTGCTAATGAGATAAAAGATAAGATTGATAAATTTAAGAAAACTGAAGAATTAAAAGAGGAAGTTTATTTAGATATACCAATGGAATATACACAAATAATGGATCGCTCTGAGTATATGGAGGTAAAAGATATAAATTTATATTCAAAAGATGATAGGGAGGAGGAAAAAGAAAATGATATTAATTATAAAGATATAGAAAAAAATAATGAAGTGACTAAGAAAAAACAAATTAAAATTGAAGATGACACAATATCTAAGTATTATGAAGAAAATTTAAAAACTGAAAATGAAGAAATTCAAGTGGAAAATACTAAAAAAATTACTGCAGTTAATGAAGTTATAGATAAAACAAAGATATTAGCTAATATCTATGGAGAACTTGATTCTATAAATTATAAAGGTAGAGAGATAGAAGTAATCATAGATAGGGACATTAAAATTATAGATAGAGAACTTGATAAAGAAATATTAAATCAAAAATTTGAAAATATTTCTTGCATGGTAGATGGTTCTATAAATATACTTATGAACAATCAGAATTTATTTTTAATAAAATTAAAAGATAATGATATTGAACTTGATAAATATTTTAATAAAATAGTAGTTACAAATAAATATTTAGGATATACATCAGAGTATCAACCATTTTTAGCAACTATAACTGATAAAATGTTAATTTTAAATCAAGGTGATAATATTAATTTTAGTAATATAGAAAAAAATAATATAGCTGATATTAATATGCTAGATAATAATTATATGTTTGAGGGTATAGCTATTACACTTAAAGATTCCAATTTGCATAAATTATTTATTTTAAAAGAAAATATAAGAAGTTTTGTGAAAGATATATATATATTAAAATCTACTGAATTTTATAATAATCTAGAAGAAAATGAATTAAGAGAGATATATTTTAATACGAAAAAAGAGTTCATTAAGTTATTTTATTTTTCAGATATGAATGACTTAAAGGTATTGATAGATGATTTTTATAAGAATGAAAATAAGGATAGAGCAGAGCTTGTAGGACTTATTTTTGCTAAGATTGACATCTTTAAAAAAACTATGAGTTTAATAAGTATGTATTATTTAGGTATGTTAGAATTGGGTAATAATATAAAGGTGTCATTTTATAAAAAAGAGTTTAAAGAACTATGCAGTAAGCTTTATGATGAAATTATATATATTGAAGCAGAATTACTAAAGTTAGATATATTTAAAAATGAAACACTTATTAATTATAGAAATATAGATTTTTCAAGTGATATAGAATTAGAACTTAATATAAAAAACAAGGAATATATAATTTTAAAAGAAATTTTTATAGATACACAGATAAAGGATTTTAAATTTGATTATATCTTGCTTGGTATTTTAGAAAGAATTAATAAAGTTATGTATATTGATTTAGAATATTATATAGATAGTATTGATATGATAATTGATAATTTAGCTTTAGAAAGTTCACTTAATGATAAGGCTATTATAAAAAATAAAATAATTAAGTTTTATGTAGATATGCAATTTAAGAGTAAATCAAATAATAAAAGTAGGATTAAAGACAAACTTTTAAAAATAAATAAATATTCTAGTAGTTGCTATATAAAAGGGAAAGATATTTTTAATATAGCTAAATTTTAAGAAAGATATGTGTTTATATAAAAAACACTTGTACACCGTAGGATAACATGTTATATTGAAATTGTAATAAATTTACAAGCGTAAATAAAATTTAAACTTGGGGTGTTTAAAATGAAATTTATAAGTACAAGAGATGTAAAAGACTTAAAACTTGCGACAGAAGCAATAGTAAAAGGTCTTTCAAGTTCTGGTGGTTTATATGTACCAGAAAAATTTCCGAATATAAAGAGTGACTTTGATAAATTAAGGGGGCTTAATTATCAAGAATTAGCATTTGAGATAATAAAATTATTCTTTGGTGATATTGGTGATGAAAATATAAAAGAGTGTATAAAAGAGGCATATGAGGGTAGATTTGAAGTGAAAGTAAGTAAAGGGTTTTTAGAACTATACCATGGTCCAACATCTGCATTTAAAGATGCAGCACTTTTGTTTTTACCACACATAATGAAAAAATCTAAAGAAATATTAGGAATCAATGATAAAATTGTTATATTAACTGCAACTTCAGGGGATACTGGAAAAGCAGCACTTGAAGGTTTTAGAGATATTGATGGTATAAGTGTAGTTGTATTTTATCCAGAGAATGGAGTAAGTAGAGTTCAGGAACTTCAAATGAGAACACATGATAGCTTTAATTCAAGTGTAATAGCTATAAATGGAAATTTTGATGATGCACAAAATGCAGTAAAAGGCATATTTGCTGATGAAGAATTCAAAGAAGAAATGCTGTATGAAAAAATAAGATTTAGTTCAGCTAATTCTATTAATATAGCAAGGCTTGTTCCACAAATAGTATATTATTTTTATGGGTATTTTGAACTTTTAAATCAAAATGAAATAGCAAATGGAGAAAAAATAAATATATGTGTTCCAACAGGGAATTTTGGAAATATACTTGCAGGATACTATGCTAAGCAAATGGGACTACCAATAGATAAGTTTATATGTGCATCAAATGAGAATAATGTTTTAACAGATTTTATAAATACAGGTGTGTATGATAGAAGAAGAGAGCTTATACTAACTGAGTCTCCATCTATGGATATACTTGTTAGCTCTAATCTTGAAAGATTATTATTTGAACTGTCAGGAAGAGATGATAAAAAAATAAATATATTTATGGATGAGTTAAAAACTGAAGGAATATATGAAATAGATTTAGAAATGAAGTCTAATATGAGTGATTTTTATGGCTATTTTGCAAATAAAGAAGAGGTTTATTCTGATATAAAGAATTTATTTGAAAAAGAGAAGTATTTGATGGATACTCATACAGCTGTGGCATATAATGCATATAATAAATATGTTAAAGATACAGGTGATACTAAAAAAGTGTTGATAGCATCAACAGCTTCACCATTTAAATTTGTTAAAAGTATAGTGGATGCATTAGAACTTGATTCAAATGTAAATGATGAATTAGAACTTTTAAGTGTTTTATCAGAAAATACAGGGTATGAAATTCCAAAAGGTCTTAAAGATCTAGATAAAAAATATTTACTCCATAATATAAAGTGTGATAAATATGATATTAAAAATGTTATATCTAGTCTTATAAAGAAGGTGTAGATATGATTTATAGAGCTAAGGTTCCAGCAACTAGTGCAAATGTTGGTGCAGGTTTTGATACACTTGGTCTTGCTTTATCTTTATATAATACATTTGAAGTAGAGGAGATTTCTGAAGGATTAGAATTTATAGGATTTGAAGAAAGATTTTCAAATCGTGAAAATATACTTTTTACAGCTATGAAAAAAGTCTTTAAAAAAGCCAATTATAAAAAAGAAAGTTTTAAAATAAAACTTATTAATCAAGATATACCTATAACTAGAGGGCTTGGGAGTAGTTCAAGTTGTATAGTTGCAGGTGTTTTAATTGCTAATAAAATTTTGAACAATAAATTTACAATTGATGAAACTCTAGATATAGCCACAGAAATAGAAGGTCATCCTGATAATGTAGCACCTGCTATACTTGGTGGATTTGTAGTATCGGTTGTGGAAAAATCAAAGGTATATTATAATAGTGTAGAAATAGATAGAAATATGAAGTTTTTTGTAGGAATACCAAGTTTTGAGTTATCAACAAGTGTAGCTAGAAAAGTTCTACCAAAAGAATATATAGCAAGTGATGTTATATATAATATTAGCAGAGCGGCTCTTACAGCAAGTGCATTTAGTAGTAAAAATTATGATTTGTTGAAAGTTTCTTGTAGGGATAAGTTTCATGAACCATATAGAAGTGGATTTATAGAAAATTATCAAGAAGTTAAAGAAATATTTAATGAAAATAATATATTGTGCAATTTTTTAAGTGGGGCTGGGCCAACAATAATTGGTATTAAAAAAATAAGTGATAATGAAGAAAAAGAATTTATTTCTATAGAGAAAAGTTTGAAGCAATTAAAAAGCAAGTGGTTATTAAAATCATTGAAAGCGGACAATATAGGGGCAATAGTAGAAGAAAGGTGATTTGAGAATGAAAAGTCAATGGCTAGTTATTGATAAAAAAGTTTTACCTGAAGTTTTTGAAAAAGTTATAAAAGCAAAAAGACTTTTAAAAGAAGGGTCTGTAAAAGAAATAACAGAGGCAACAAAGCAAGTTGGAATAAGTAGAAGTGTATATTATAAGTATAAGGATTACGTTTTTGAATTTTCAGAGACTTCTTACGGAAAGAAATTTATATTTAATATGGTAGTAACTCATAAAAAAGGAGTTCTATCAAGCGTTTTAAATTTACTTTCAGAGTATGGTGCAAATATACTTACAATAGACCAAAGTATACCTATAAATAATTCTGCATATGTTAGCTTAACAATGGATATATCATCTATAAATATGGATATATATGATATTTTAAGCAATATAGGAAAAATTGATGGTGTTGAGAAAACTGAATTTGTAGCAATGGAATAAATTTAAAAGCAAGACGATTTGTCTTGCTTTTTATTTTTGCAATCTTTTATTTAAAAACAATGAAATGATAAAAGAATTATGTTAGAATATAAAGGTTAAGAAAAGGTATTTTAAATACAATTTTTGTTATTTGAAATTAGGAGAAAGGAGAGCTAGTTATGGAAGTGTATTTTGATAATAGTGCAACAACTAAAGCGTATGATGAAGTTTGTGAAGATATGTCTTTAGCTATGAAAGAATATTATGCGAATCCATCATCTTTACATAAATTAGGTCTTAAATGTCAAAGAAGACTAATGGAAGCTAGAGAAAATATAGCAAAGTCTATAAATGCAAGCAAAGAGGAGTTATTATTTACTTCTGGTGGAAGTGAAAGTAATAATACTGTTTTAAGAGGACTTGCTAAAAAAGGTAACCATATAATAACAACTGTTTTTGAGCATCCAAGTGTATTGCTTACATGTAAGGAACTTGAAGAAAAAGGGGTTAGAGTTACTTATTTAAAGCATGATTCTATGGGAAGAATAGATTTAAATGAACTTGAAAATAGTATTATAAAAGATACTGTTTTAGTTTCTATAATGCATGTAAATAATGAAATTGGTACTATAAGTGATATAGCAGCAATTTCAAAGGTTATAAGAGCAAAAAGTCAAAGAGCTAAATTCCATATTGATGGTGTACAGGGATATGGTAAATTTGGAGTTGATGTTAAAAAGTTAGATATAGATTTTTATAGTATGTCAGCACATAAAATCCATGGACCAAGAGGTATTGGTTTCTTATATATGAGAAAAGACTTAAATGTAAGTTCTCTTATATCAGGAGGATCACAAGAGTTTGGTCATAGAGCTGGAACAGAAAATATAGCAGCGATAGTTGGTATGGAAAAAGCTTGTGAGATAACACTAGAAAATATAGATAAAAGTATGGAAAATGTTGTAGAATTAAAAGCATATTTTGTGGAGAGACTAAAGGAAATAAAAGATATTAGAATAAATAGCCCTATTGAAGAGTTTATAAGTTCATATATTTTAAATGTTTCATTTGTTGGAGCAAGAGCTGAGGTTATACTACATTTATTAGAAGATAGTGATATATTTGTATCAACAGGTTCTGCTTGTTCTTCTAAAAAGGTTATCAGTAAAGGTAGTCATGTACTTAATGCAATAGGACTTAAGCCAAATGAGATTGAAGGTGCTATAAGATTTAGTTTCTCAGGAGAGAATACTAAAGATGAAGTAGATCATACAATTGAGGCTTTAAAAAAATCATTAACATTCTTAAGGAGATTTAAAAGATGAAAAAATTAATATTAGTTAAATATGCACCAGAAATATTCTTAAAAGGACTTAATAAAGGTAAATTTGAGAGTAAGCTTAAAAGTAATATACAAAAGAAGCTTAAAGGAATAGATCATAAGATAATATCAGACCAAGGTAGATGGTTTATAGAGAGTGATGAGCTTGAAAAATGTATTGAAATTGTAAGAAAAGTTTTTGGATTAATAGAACTTGTTATTGTTACAAGAGTAGAGAGAGATTATGATGTTATAAAAGCAACTGCTTTAGAAAAAGTTAAAGAATCAGGAGCAGCTAACTTTAAGGTTGATACTAATAGAGCTGATAAAAGATTCCCTAAAAACTCAATGGAAATTTCTAGAGAGGTTGGAGGACATGTACTTCAAGGTATGGAAGGGAAAATTTCAGTTAAGATTAAAAATCCTGAGTGTTTACTTAGAATTGAAATAAGAGAACATGCATATATTTGGACAAACAAAGATAGTGTTAAAGCTGTTAGAGGATTACCTTATGGTATGAATGGAAGTACAATGCTTATGTTATCAGGTGGAATAGATTCACCAGTTGCAGGATATCAAATGGCTAAAAGAGGGGTTGAGGTTAGTTGTGTTTATTATCACTCACATCCTTATACATCAGAAAGAGCTAAGGATAAAGTTAAAGATTTAGCTAAAATTCTTGCAGGATATACAGAAAAGATAAACTTATATGTTATCCCATTTACAGAAATTCAAATGGAAATAATAGATAAGTGTAAGGAAGATGAACTTACAATATTAATGAGAAGATTTATGATGAGAGTTGCATGTTCACTTGCAGCTAAAAAAGGAATTGACTCAGTTGCATCAGGAGAAAGTATTGGGCAAGTTGCATCACAAACTATGGACGGTTTAATAGTAAGTAGTGATTGTGCAGATAGACCAGTATTTAGACCACTTATTACACTTGATAAAGAAGAAATTATGGATATAGCTAGAGAGATTGGAACATATGAAACTTCAATTCTTCCATATGAAGATTGTTGTACAATATTTGTACCAAAGCATCCTAAAACAAAACCAAGACTTGAAGAGATGAGAGCATCAGAAACAGTTCTTGATATTGAAAAATTAGTAGAAACAGCTATTGAAAATGTAGAATTCTATACATTCTAGAAATGACACAAAGTGCCTAAAACTTTTAGTTTATAGGCACTTTTTGAATTTAATTATATAGAAATTAGAGGGGTTGATTAATCTATGAAAAAAGCTTTAGATATTTTAGAAAAGATTTATGGATATAGTTCTTTTAGAAAAGGGCAGGAAGAAATTATAGAATCTATTACTACAGGACATAATACACTTGCTGTTATGCCAACAGGTGGAGGTAAATCAATATGTTATCAACTTCCAGCTTTAATGTTTGATGGATTAACTATTGTAATATCACCACTTATATCACTTATGAAAGATCAGGTTGATGTTTTAAATGGGCTAGGGGTTAGTGCCTCATTTATAAATAGTACACTTTCTAGTATAGAAGTTGAAGAGGTTTTATTTAGGATTAGAAATAAAGACCTTAAAATTTTATATGTGGCACCAGAAAGACTTCGTGATATGGTTTTACTTGATGTTTTAAATTCTATAGAAGTATCACAAGTTTCAGTTGATGAGGCCCACTGTGTGTCTCATTGGGGACATGATTTTAGAAGTAGTTATAGAGATATAAGTTCATTTATTGCAAGGCTTAAAAAAAGACCTGTTATAACAGGGTTTACAGCAACAGCATCACAGAAGGTTAGAGATGATATTTTAGCTATGCTAGGAATAGAAGATGCGAATGTTTTTATATCTGGTTTTGATAGAGAAAATATAAAAATAGATATATTAAAAGGTGTAGATAAGAAAGATTATATTTTAAGTTATATTAAAGAAAATATAGATCTTAGTGGTATCATATATGCTTCAACTAGAAAAGAAGTTGAGGAGATAACTAAATTTTTAAATAAGAATGATATAAAAGCTTTAAAATATCATGCAGGACTTCCTGAAAAAGAGAGAAGCAAAAATCAAGAAGATTTTATTTATGATACAAGTAATATAATAGTTGCAACAAATGCCTTTGGTATGGGGATAGATAAGCCTAACGTAAGGTTTGTTATACATTATTCTATACCAAGAAGTATTGAAGCATATTATCAAGAGATAGGTAGAGCTGGGAGAGATGGAGAAAAGAGTGAAGCAATACTTTTATTTGCAAGTTCTGATGTTCAAACACAGAAGTTTTTAATTGATTCTTCAATACAAAATTCTGAAAGAAAAGAAGCAGAACTTCAAAAACTTCAAAGTATGCTTGATTTTGTTTATAGTAATTCATGTTATAGAAAGTATGTACTTAATTATTTTGAGGATGAAGCTAAAGATAACTGTGGAAATTGTAGTAACTGTCTTGCTAGTCAAAATGAGATAGATAAAACTCTTGATGCACAAAAAGTTTTATCATGTGTTTACAGAATGAAAAGACCATACGGTATAGGGGTTATAGTTGATGTTTTAAAGGGTTCTAAAGTTAAAAAGATAATAGACCTTGGATTTAATACATTATCAACATATGGTCTTATGAAGGATTATAATAAAGATGACTTAAAGGAATTTGTAAATACACTTGTTGCACATGGATATCTTGGTATAAATGTTACTGAATATCCCACTTTATATGTTAATAATACTTCTGCTGAAATATTAAAAGGCAATAAAAAAGTTATACTAAGAGAAATTTCAATTCAAAGAAATATTGATAAGGAAAATGAGTTATATAGTATGCTTAAAGTACGAGTTATAGAAATTGCTAGAGAAAAAAATGTAGCACCATATTCTATACTTGGAGATTCAAGTATAAAAGAGATGTCTATTAAGTTCCCTTGTGATAAAGCTGATTTTATTAAAATACAGGGTGTAAATGAAGAAAAATATAATGCTTTTGGTGAATCAATTATTAGTATTATAAAAAAATATAAAGAAGATAATGATATAAAAGTAGATAAAAATATAAACTCTAAAGTGAAAAAAGAAGTTTCAAGCCTACCAATGTATGTAGAAACTGATAAAGATTTATTAAATGAGCTTATTATACTTAGAGATGAAATTGCTACAAAAGAGAGAATTTATAAATCTTATGTTCTAGCAATTAATACACTTAAAGAGATAAGTGGAAGATATCCAACAAATGTAGAAGAGTTTACTGATATATCAGGAATAGGACCTAAAAAAATAGCATCTTATGCAAATGTATTTTTAAATCTTGTAAAAGATTATATAGAAAAAAATGATATAGAAGTTATTTGGGAAGAAAAGGGTAGAAAAAAAGTAGTTTTAGATGGTGAAGTAAGAACTGCAAAAGAAATAACGATAGATGAGTTAAGTTCTGGAAAGAATATATCTGAAATATCAGAAGAGGTTGAATTATCAATATCAACAATACTTGGATATGTTACTGAATATATTTTATCAGGAAATGAGTATAGTTTTGATATAGATTTAAAATCGTATTATGATGAACATGAATATCAAATTATTATAGATTCTTTAAATAAAATTGGAGATGAAAATTTAGCTAAAGTAAAAAAAGAACTTCCAAGGGAAATTAAATATGAGAGTATTAGAGCAATAATACTTGAAAGAATATTAGAAAAGTAAAAAGGGCTGCCAGTTGGCAGTCCTTTTATTATTTGAAACTAAGAATATTAGAAAAATAGCTTCTAGGTATTAAGCCTTTTTTTATTCCTTCTATAACAACAAGGTAAGTTGCAGCAGTATCAAATCTTGCATCATGGTAATTTCCACTACCATCAAATAATTTGTTTGCTGTATCAACTATCTGCTTATCAGTTATATTAAGAAACTTTACAGCTTCCTCAAGTCTTGGGTTTTTATATGAACCAGACTGATTAACTATTTTACAAACATCTTTATAATACTTCATAGTACAGAATATATTTTTTGGAACATATTCATTTTCCATATATAAAGCTTCAAGCTCATGCTTTAAGAATTTAATATCAAATGGAACATTATGTCCTATAACAAAATCAGCATCTATAAAGTCTTGTAAAAATTGTTCGAATTGGTCCTCAAAATAAAGTCCATTACTAAGTTCATAAAGTTTTTCAAGAGAAAAATGATGAACTTTCTCAGCATTAGGATCCATTTCTTCAACTGTAAAGAAGAAGTTATGTCCAGTTGTTTTTTGTGGTTTGCAGTCAGTATCAGTTAGTATGTAGCTAAGTTGACAGATGCTACCAGGTCTTATACTTGTTGTTTCTGTATCAAAAAATAATAATTTCATTTTAATGGCTCCTTCTTTTTAAATCTACTTATATAATAATACATTTTACATAGTAACTGCAATAAAATAAATCAATATGAATAAAATTTGTAGAATAGTGGCATATTAAGTGTAGTATTTGACTTTAGGAGGAATAACAAAATGAACAAAAAATTAAAAGTGGTATGTGCTACTCTTGCGATAGCCTTTTTACCAGTAGGTGCAACATGTTATGCAAAAACAACAAATTTAGAGGAGAGATATGAGAGCATATGGGTTGATGCAAAGGTTGAAACTACAGAAAAAAATGATGAAGCAAAAACAACTAATACAGATGAATATTCTATTGCTGATGTTGTAAGATTTAAGGGGGAGAAAAGTAAGTGTGATGCATATCTTGGTAAAGATATAATAATAAGAATTAAAGTATGCAAAATTAAAACATCAGATGACAAAGCTTATATAATAAGTAAAGATAGTGCTATGAAAAAAGCTAAATGTATATTAGATAAAGCAGAGGTTGAAAAGTGTAAAGAAGGCGACGAAGTAATTGTAAAAGGAATACTTAAAGAAATAAAAGGTAATAAAATAATACTTGAAAATAGTAAGATTTTAAAAGTTATAGATGTAAATAATAATCAGTATAATAAAGATAAATATAAGAAAAAAGAACAAGAACCAGATACTTGTGAGAAAAAAGAAGAATCTCGTGAAGAAGAAAAAGAGTCTAAAGAAACAAATATAGAAAATAAAGAAGATAAGAAGGTAGAAGAAAAATCTACTGATGGTGAAGTTAAAGAAAATGATAAAGAAAAGGTAGAAAAAACAAATGGAGAAGA